>NZ_LWCT01000012.1:0-76185 GCF_001650455.1 Plantibacter sp. H53 | reverse complement strand
CACCCGCGCCGGGCCCCCTCGGCGACCAGGATCGCCGTCAGTCCCCCGGCGGCGAACTCCCAGACCCTCGTCGTCGTCGCGAAGTAGGCCGGAGACGGGTCCTGCACGGTGAAGACGACCGACCAGGCGGCCGACGCGATGCAGACGAGTCCGATCGCGATCGCGACGCCCCGACGCCGCACCGTCGGCGCAGCCGAGCGACGGGCGACCCGCACGGCGAGCCAACCGGCGCCGAGGACCAGGATCGGCCAGACGAGGTAGAACTGCTCCTCGACCGACAGCGACCAGAAGTGCTGCACGGGCGACGGAGCGTCCTCCGCGGCGAGGTAGTCGATCGCGGATCCGGCAAGCGCCCAGTTCTCGATGTACAGGGCCGACCACGCGATCTCGCGCAGGAACCGGGGCAGGTCCCCGAGCGGCGCGAGGTACCAGCTCGCGACGAGGGTCGCGGTGAGGACGGTGAGTGCGGCGGGGAGCAGCCGTCGTGCGCGCCGGGCCCAGAACCGCCCGAGTCGGACCGAACCGGATCGCTCGACCTCGTCGAGGAGGTGCGCCGTGATGAGGAAACCGGAGATCGCGAAGAACACGTCGACGCCGACGAACCCGCCCGGTATGAGCCCCGGCCAGAAATGGAACACCACGACGAGCGAGACCGCCACGGCACGAAGGCCCTGGAGGTCGGCTCTGACGGGTCCGGTGACGGCTCTGGTCGACACGGTCCGATGCTATCGGCGGAGGATGGCGGTCGGCGGTCCGGCGACCTCCCGGTCCCCTGCGATAGCATGGGATGTTCCCACACACTCAGGCACGCAGACACGGTGCCGCACATATCAGCAGGAGATCGCCTCATGACCGCTGCCAGCATCCCGGACAAGCCGGCCCTCGAAGGTCTCGAGCAGAAGTGGGGCTCCTCCTGGGAGTCCGCGGGGACCTACCGGTTCGAGCGCGACGGCGCCACGCGTGAGTGCATCTACTCGATCGACACCCCGCCGCCGACCGCATCCGGCTCCCTGCACATCGGTCACGTCTTCAGCTACACGCACACCGACGTGATCGCCCGCTACCAGCGGATGACCGGCAAGCGCGTCTTCTACCCCATGGGCTGGGACGACAACGGCCTCCCGACCGAACGCCGCGTCCAGAACTACTACGGCGTCCGGTGCGACCCGACACTCCCCTACGACGCCGACTTCACCCCGCCGTTCGAGGGTGGCGACAACAAGAGCACGAAGGCCGCCGATCAGATCCCGATCTCGCGTCGCAACTTCATCGAGCTGTGCGAGCGCCTCACGGTCGAGGACGAGCAGCAGTTCGAGGCCGTCTGGCGTGCGCTCGGCCTCTCCGTGGACTGGACGCAGAGCTACCGCACCATCGGCGACGAGTCGATCACGGCGAGCCAGCTCGCGTTCCTGCGCAACCTGGACCGCGGCGAGGCCTACCAGGCCATGGCGCCGACCCTCTGGGACATCACCTTCCGCACGGCGGTCGCCCAGGCGGAGCTCGAGGACAAGGAGCAGCCGGGCACCTACCGTCGGCTCTCCTTCCACCGCCCGGACGGCGGCACCATCGAGATCGAGACCACACGGCCGGAGCTCCTCCCCGCCTGCGTCGCCCTCGTCGCCCACCCAGACGACGAGCGCTTCAAGCCGCTGTTCGGCACGACCGTGACCACGCCGGTGTTCGGCGTCGAGGTACCCGTGCTCGCCCACCACCTCGCCCAGCCCGACAAGGGCGCCGGCATTGCGATGGTGTGCACCTTCGGTGACATCACCGACATCGTGTGGTGGCGCGAACTCGACCTCCCCAACCGCGCGATCCTCGGCTTCGACGGCCGCGTCATCTCGGAGGCCCCTGAGGCGATCACCTCCGAAGCCGGTCTCGAGGCGTACGCGCAGCTCGCCGGGAAGACCGTCTTCAGCGCCAAGCAGACCGTCGTCGACCTCCTCGCAGCCTCGGGCGACCTGATCGGTGAGCCGAAGCAGATCACCCACCCGGTGAAGTTCTTCGAGAAGGGCGACAAGCCGCTGGAGATCGTCTCGACCCGCCAGTGGTACATCCGCAACGGCGCCCGCGACGAACAGCTCCGCAGCCGCCTCCTCGAACTCGGCTCGGAGCTCGAGTGGCACCCCGACTTCATGCGCGTGCGCTACGAGAACTGGGTCGGTGGTCTGTCCGGCGACTGGCTGATCTCCCGCCAGCGCTTCTTCGGTGTGCCGATCCCCCTCTGGTACCCGCTCGACGCCGACGGCAACCCGGTCTACGACCAGCCGATCGCGCCGGACTACGCCGCTCTGCCCGTCGATCCCTCCAGCGATGCCGCACCCGGTTACGACGAGTCGCAGCGCGGCGTCCCCGGTGGGTTCATGGGCGAGGTCGACGTCATGGACACCTGGGCCACGTCGAGCCTCACCCCGCAGCTCGCCGGCGGCTGGGAGCGCGACCCAGAGCTCTGGGATCTCGTGTTCCCGTACTCGCTGCGCCCGCAGGGTCAGGACATCATCCGCACCTGGCTGTTCTCCACCATGCTCCGCAGCGTCCTCGAGTACGACCGGAAGCCGTGGGAGCACGCCTCCGTGTCCGGCTTCATCGTCGACCCCGACCGCAAGAAGATGTCGAAGTCGAAGGGCAACGTCGTCACGCCGGCGGCCATGCTCGAACAGCACGGTTCGGACGCCGTCCGGTACTGGGCGGCCTCGAGCCGTCTCGGCACCGACGCCGCCTTCGACCCGCAGAACCCGACGCAGATCAAGATCGGCCGACGCCTGGCGATCAAGGTGCTCAACGCCTCGAAGTTCATCCTCGGGTTCACCGGTCGTGAAGACGCCCCGGTGACGGAGGCCGTCGACCTCGCCATGCTGAGCGTCCTCCGCAAGACCGTCGCCGACGCCAGCAGTGCGCTGGCCGGTTACGACCACGCGCGCGCGCTCGAGCTCACCGAAGCGTTCTTCTGGACCTTCTGCGACGACTACCTCGAGCTCGTCAAGGAGCGGGCCTACGGCGAGGAGAGCCCTGAGCAGGCTTCGGCGGTGGCCGCGCTGCGGATCGCGCTCTCGACCCTGCTCCGCCTGTTCGCCCCGTTCATCCCGTTCGCGGCCGAGGAAGCCTGGTCCTGGACGCACGACGGCTCCGTGCACCGCGCCAGCTGGCCGACCGACGAGGAGTTCGCAGGACTCGCAGCGGGCGAACCGCAGGTGTTGCAGCTCGCGAGCGAGGCGCTCACGGGCATCCGGCGCGCGAAGACGGATGCCAAGGCGTCCCAGAAGACCCCGGTGGACTCCGCGGTCATCGCCGGACCCGCCGCATCGATCGAGCTGCTCGCGCTCGTCGCAGACGACCTCCGCGCCGTCGGACGCATCGAGTCCCTCGAGTTCCGCACCGCCGATGTCCTGTCGGTCGGCGACATCGTCTTCGCCCCGGCGGCCGACGCCGAGGAGGCACGCGCATGAGCGTCACCATCCGTCCCGCCGTCGAGAGCGACCTGTTCGCGTGGCACGCGCTGTACTCCGGCTACGGGGAGTTCTACGGCAACCCCCTGACCGACGAAAAGGCCGTCCTCGTGTGGGGCTGGCTCAGCGACCCGACCCACCCGTTGACCGCGCTCGTCGCGGAGGACGCACAGGGCGCCCTCGTCGGCCTCGCTCACTATCGGGTGTTCCCCCGTGCCCTCGCCGGCGGGACCGGGCTCTACCTCGACGACCTCTTCGTCGCCGAGGACGCCCGCACCGGAGGAGTCGGGACCGCGCTGATCGAGCACGTCCGCGACCTCGCGAAGGCGGACGGCCACAGCGTCGTACGGTGGATCACCGCCGCCGACAACGAGCGCGCCCAGGCCGTGTACGACAAGCTGGCGACCCGCACGAGCTGGGTCACCTACGACCTGGAGCCGTGATGCAACTCGGAACCCGCTGGGTCGTCGGCGCCAAGCCACCGGAGAACGTGCCGACGCCGGTGCAGACGGCCATCGCCGCTGAGGAGCAGGAGTTGCTCGCACAGGGCGTGGACGCATCCGCGTGGCGCTGGACCCTCACCTGGCTCGAACGCCGACCCGTCGTCGAGCTCGACGACGGTACGACCATCCGTCAACACGCGGACGGATCCGTCAGCCTCACCCGGCCGGACGACGACCACGCCGACGACGAGGACTGAGCCTCCTCCCCGGCACGCTGGATAGGGTGAGGTATGGAATCACACACGAATCCGTTCCTCCAGCCGAGCACACTCCCCTATCAGCTGCCGCCGTTCGGCGAGATCCGCGAGGAACACTTCCGCCCCGCCTTCACAGCCGGGTTCGCGCAGCAACTCGACGAGATCGCGGCGATCACCGCGCAGGACGACGCGCCGACCTTCGAGAACACGCTGATCCCGCTCGAACGGAGCGGCGCGATCCTCAGGCGGGTCGCAGCGGTCTTCTTCAATCAGAGTTCGGCGGACAGCTCCGCGTTCACCAATGCACTCGAGGAGGAGCTCGCGCCACAGCTGGCCGCCCACGAGGACGCGATCAGGCTCGACCCCGCGCTGTACGCGCGGATCGCGGCGGTCCACGCACGTCTCGACGACCTCCAGCTGTCGGCCGAGGCGGCCTACCTGGTCCGACGCGTGTACAGCGAACACACGCTCGCGGGCGCCGGTCTCGACGCCGAGGAGAAGCAGCGGCTCTCCGACCTCAATCTCCGCCTCTCGACGCTGACCACCCGGTTCGAGAAGCAGCTCCTGGCCGACACCAACGACCTCGCCGTCCACCTCACCGATGCCGCTGAGCTCGACGGGCTGAGTGCGGGCGAGATCTCCGCCGCGGCCCAGGCGGCCGCCGAACGAGGTCTCGACGGATGGCTCATCACCCTCGTCCTCCCGACCGGCCATCCGGCGCTGTCGTCGTTGACGCACCGCGGCGTCCGCGAGCGGATCATGACGGCCTCCCGTGCCCGCGGCACGCACGGCGGACCGAACGACAACCGTGACCTCGTGCTCGAGATCACCCGCCTCCGAGCCGAGCGCGCCGCACTCCTGGGGTTCCCGTCGCACGCGGCGGTGGTCACCGCGGACCAGACCGCGGGGACCCCGGAGGCCGTCGCAGCGCTCCTCTCCCGTCTGGCGATCCCCGCCGCCCGCAACGCGGATCGGGAACAGCGCGAACTCGAGCGGGTCACCGGCCTCGAGACCGTCGAAGCATGGGATTGGCCGTTCGCGACCGAACAGGTCAGGATCGACCGGTTCGACGTCGACACCAGCGTGATGCGCCCGTACTTCGAAGCGGAGCGGGTCCTGTTCGACGGGGTGTTCGCCGCAGCGACCAAGCTCTACGGCATCACCTTCGCCGAACGGACCGACCTCCAGGGCTACCACCCCGACGTCCGTGTCTTCGAGGTCTGGAACGAGGACGGCTCCGGCCTCGGCCTGTACCTCCTCGACCTGTACACCCGCGACAGCAAGCGCGGCGGCGCCTGGATGAACGCGCTCATCTCCCAGAACCGCCTGCTCGACCAGCCCACCGTCGTGGTCAACAACCTGAACGTCCCGAAGCCGGCCGAGGGCGAACCCACCCTGCTGAGCCTCGACGAGGTCACGACCTTCTTCCACGAGTTCGGCCACGCGCTGCACGGCCTTTTCGCGGAGGTCGAGTACCCGCGGTTCTCCGGTACGAACGTGTTCCGGGACTTCGTCGAGTTCCCGAGCCAGGTGAACGAGATGTGGATGCTGTGGCCCGAGGTGCTCGCCGGCTACGCCAGGCACGTCGAGACCGGTGAGCCGATGCCGCAGGAACTGGTGGCGAAGCTCCAGGCGTCCGAGGGATTCAACGAGGGCTTCTCGACGAGCGAGTACCTCGCTGCGGCGATGCTCGACCAGGCCTGGCACAGCATCGGTGCGGATGACCGCGTCGACGATGTGGAGGCCTTCGAGGCGGCGGCGCTCCGATCCGCCGGACTCGACAATCCGGCCGTCCCGCCCCGGTACGCGAGCACGTACTTCGCCCACACCTTCTCGGGTGGATACGACGCCGGCTACTACTCCTACATCTGGAGCGAGGTGCTCGACGCCGACACCGTCGACTGGTTCACGGAGAACGGCGGACTGACGAGGGAGAACGGCGACCGCTTCCGCACCAAGCTCCTCGGGGTCGGCGGTTCGAAGGATCCGCTGGAGGCCTACCGCGACTTCCGTGGGCGCGACGCGGTCATCGAGCCGCTCCTCCGACGCCGCGGGCTCGAGGACTGAACGACGAAGCCCGCCGCAGCTACTCCGGAGGATCCGGGGCGCTGCGGCGGGCTTGTTCACCGCTGGGTGTCGTCTAGGCCGACTTCTCCTGGCGGCGAGCCGCACGAGGGACGATCGTCGGGGCCGCGTTCTCGACGACGGACTCCCGGGTGATGACCACGCGAGCGACCTCGTCGGTGGAGGGCACCTCGAACATGATCGGCCCGAGCACCTCTTCCATGATGGCTCGGAGCCCTCGGGCACCGGTCTTGCGGAGGACGGCGAGGTCGGCGATCGCTTCGAGTGCCGCCTGGTCGAACTCCAGCTCGACGCCGTCGATCTCGAACATGCGCTGGTACTGACGCACGAGCGCGTTCTTCGGGACCGTGAGGATCTCCATGAGCGCATGCTGGTCGAGCGGGGTGACCGTCGTGACGACCGGCAGGCGACCGATGAACTCGGGGATGAGACCGAACTTGTGGAGGTCTTCCGGCAGGACCTCGCCGAAGAGGTTCACGTCGTCGCCCTTGCTGTGCAGGGGTGCGCCGAATCCGATGCCCTTCTTGCCCGCGCGGGAGGAGATGATCTCCTCCAGCCCGGCGAAGGCGCCGGCCACGATGAACAGGACGTTCGTCGTGTCGATCTGGATGAACTCCTGGTGCGGGTGCTTCCGGCCGCCCTGCGGGGGTACCGAGGCGACGGTTCCCTCGAGGATCTTGAGGAGCGCCTGCTGGACACCCTCACCGGAGACGTCGCGCGTGATGGAGGGGTTCTCCGCCTTGCGGGCGATCTTGTCGACCTCGTCGATGTAGATGATGCCGGTCTCCGCGCGCTTGACGTCGTAGTCGGCAGCCTGGATGAGCTTGAGGAGGATGTTCTCGACGTCCTCGCCGACGTAGCCGGCCTCGGTCAGTGCGGTCGCATCGGCGACGGCGAAGGGGACGTTCAGTCGCTTCGCGAGGGTCTGCGCGAGATACGTCTTGCCGCAGCCCGTCGGGCCGATGAGGAGGATGTTGCTCTTCGCGATCTCGATGTCGTCGTGCACCGTCTCGGCGGGAGCGAGCGTGGCACGGGAGCGGACGCGCTTGTAGTGGTTGTACACCGCGACCGAGAGCGCCTTCTTCGCGGCCTCCTGGCCGATGACGTACTCCTCGAGGAAGGCGAAGATCTCCTTCGGCTTCGGGAGGTCGAACTCGCTCACCGTCTCCTCGCTCGCTTCAGCGAGCCGCTCGGCGATGATCTCGTTGCACAACTCGACGCACTCGTCGCAGATGTACACGCCGGGACCAGCGATCAGCTGCTGGACCTGCTTCTGGCTCTTGCCGCAGAACGAGCACTTGAGCAGATCGGCGCTTTCGCCTATCCGTGCCATGTCTTTCCCTCTCCCTGGAGATTCGGTGCTCCGAGCCTAACCTGTCCCTGCGACAACTCGGCGCGCCACCCCGCTGGGATGACGCGCCGAGTCGTGAGCACGGGAGCCGGGTCAGGCCGTGATGGCCGCGACCGGGTTCTTCCGCGAGGTGAGCACCTGGTCGATGAGACCGTACTCGAGCGCCTCGGCGGCCGAGAGGATCTTGTCGCGGTCGATGTCCTTGTTGACCTGCTCCACAGAACGGTTGGAGTGGTGTGCCAGGGTCGACTCGAGCCAGCCGCGCATGCGGAGGATCTCGGCCGCCTGGATCTCGATGTCCGAAGCCTGACCGTGGCCGGCCTCGCCGACGGCGGGCTGGTGGATCAGGATGCGGGCGTTCGGGAGCGCCAGGCGCTTGCCCGGCGTACCGGCGGCGGTGAGCACGGCAGCGGCGGAGGCCGCCTGTCCGAGGACCACCGTCATGACGTGCGGACGGATGTACTGCATCGTGTCGTAGATCGCCGTCATCGCGGTGAACGAGCCACCGGGTGAGTTGATGTACATGACGATGTCGCGGTCGGGGTCCATGCTCTCGAGCACGAGCAGCTGGGCCATGATGTCATCGGCCGATGCATCGTCGACCTGCACGCCGAGGAAGATGATGCGGTCCTCGAAGAGCTTCGCGTACGGGTCCTGGCGCTTGTAGCCGTAGGCCGTGCGCTCTTCGAAGCTCGGGAGGATGTAGCGAGCACCCGGCATCTGCAGCGAGCGGCCCGCCGCACTGAACGTTGGAGTCTCCATATGTTGCATTCCTGTCTGGTCGAAGCCGGGTTACTTGTCGCTGTCGACGGTTCCGCCGCCGCCGGCCACGTCGAGCGCGGACTCACGGAGGTGGTCGACGAAACCGTATTCGAGCGCCTCTTCGGCGTTGAACCAGCGGTCGCGGTCGCCATCGGCGTTGATCTGCTCGACGCTCTTGCCGGTCTGCGCCGCGGTGATCTCGGCGAGACGGCGCTTCATGTCGAGGATGAGCTGCGCCTGGGTCTGGATGTCGCTCGACGTTCCGCCGAATCCGCCGTGCGGCTGGTGGAGGAGCACGCGGGCGTTCGGGGTGATGTAGCGCTTGCCCTTGGTGCCGGCCGTGAGGAGGAGCTGACCCATCGACGCGGCCATGCCGATACCGACCGTGACGATGTCGTTCGGCACGAACTGCATGGTGTCGTAGATGGCCATGCCGGCCGTGATGGAGCCACCGGGCGAGTTGATGTAGAGGTAGATGTCGCGCTTCGGGTCGTCCGCGGCGAGGAGCAGCAGCTTGGCCGCGATCTCGTTCGCGTTCTCGTCGCGGACCTCGGCGCCCAGCCAGATGATCCGGTCCTTCAGCAGGCGGTCAAAGACACTGGGCGAGAACTGTGGTTCGGCCATTATCGCTCCGTTTCGGTTGTGCAGTGGTTCGAATCTATCGGAGGCGACGCGCGACCAACGCCCTGTTCGCCCTCGGCAGACTCCCGGGCGGCGGGGTTCGCCGGAGGCGGACGGCGAGCGGACGGACCGCGCGACCGCCGGGGCTCAGCTGAGCGGATCCGTCTCGAGTTCGTCGGCGTAGGCGCGGACGGACCGGTGGTAGCGCGGCAGGTGCGGCACGAGAGCGCGGAGGGCGACGGCGGTCGCTCGACGCGGGTCCCCCGAGCTGGCGAGCGCCAGGGCCAGGAAGGCCGCGGTCGCGTCCGCGTACGGACCGGTCGGATCGTCCGCGAGCTGCTGTTCGAGCAGGACGATGCTCTCAGCGGTACGGCCGAGGTTGCGGAGCGTGCTGGCCAGTTGGATGATCGCCTGCGGACGGTGCTCCTCGTCGAGCCCGGCCTCGAGGGCGGCGCGATAGCAGACCTCGGCCTCGACCTCGTGGCCGGCGGAGTCGCGCGCACCGGCTGCCTCGAACGCGGCGCGGGCGTCACCCGGCGGACGCTCGGCGGCCAGGGCGTCGATGGCGGCGATGCGCTGCTCGTCGTCGATGGTCTCGTCGGCCCAGACGGCTGCGACGCGGTCGTCCCAGCCGGTTGCGTCGGTCGTCGTCATGATGGCTCCCATTCGGCTGACGTGTCCGGAGACGACGACAGGGGCGGAATCGCTTCCGCCCCTGTCGTCACTGCTGGTGCTGTCCTACTCGGCAGCGGCCTCGTCGGCAGCGGCCTTCTTGGCCGGTGCCTTCTTGGCGGGCGCCTTCTTCGCAGGTGCCTTCTTGGCGGCGGCCTTCTTCGGCTCTGCCTCGGCCGGAGCCTCGTCGGCGGCGTCCTCGGCCGGAGCCTCGGTCGTCTCGTCGGCTGCAGTCTCGGTGGCGGCGTCCTCGTCCTCGACCACGGCGACGAAGTCGCTCAGGTCGACGGGCTTGCCGTTGGAGTCGACGACCTCGGCCTTGCCGAGCGCGATGGCGATGGCCTTGTTGCGGGCGACCTCGCCGACCATGGCGGGGATCTGACCCTGCTGGCCGAGTGCCTCGATGAACTCACCGGGCTCCATGCCGTACTGCGACGCGCTCTGGATGAGGTACTCGGTGAGCTCGTTCTGGTTCACCTGGACGTTGAGCGACTCCGCGAGGGCGTCGAGGAGGAGCTGCGTGCGCAGTGCCTTCTCGCTCGACTCGGTGACCTCGGCGCGGTGCTCGTCGTCCTCGAGGCGGTTCTCGCCCTCGAGGTGACGGTGCACCTCGTCCTCGATGACGCTCTCGGGCACGGGGATCTGCGCGGCCTCGAGCATGGCGTCGACGAGCGCGGTGCGTGCGTCGCGGCCCTGGGTGATGACCTGCTGGCGCTCGACGACCTCGCGCAGCTGCGCCTTGAACTCGTCGATGGTGTCGAACTCGCTCGCGATCTGAGCGAAGTCGTCGTCGGCCTCGGGGAGCTCGCGCTCCTTGACGGCCGTCAGGGTGACGGTGACCTCGGCGTCCTCGCCCTCGTGTTCGCCACCGAGCAGCGGCGACGTGAAGGTGGTGGTCTCACCGGCGGTGAGGGAGTCGAGTGCCTCGTCGATGCCGGTGAGCAGCTCGCCCGAACCGATCTCGTAGGAGACGCCGCTCGCGCGGTCGACCTCGGCGTCGTTGATCTTGGCGACCAGGTCGAGCTGGGCGAAGTCGCCCGTCTTGGCCGGGCGGTCGACGGTCACGAGCGTGCCGAAGCGTGCACGGATGCGGTCGAGCTCGTCCTGGACGTCGGCTTCGCCGGCTTCCTGGGCGTCGACGGTGAGCTTGAGGCCCTCGTAGTCGGGAAGCGTGATCTCGGGACGGACGTCGACCTCGATGTTCACGAGCAGGTCGCCGGAGAAGTCCTTCTCGTTCGGCCACTCGACGATGTCGGCCTGCGGGCGGCCGAGCGGACGGAGTTCGTTCTCCTCGAGTGCCTTGCGGAAGAAGCCGTCGAGGCCCTCGTTGACGGCGTGCTCGATCACGGCGCCCTTGCCGACGCGCTGGTCGATGATCGCCGGTGGCACCTTGCCCTTACGGAAGCCGGGGACGTTGATGTCCTCGGCGATGTGTCCGTAGGCGTGGGTGATGCTCGGCTTGAGCTCCTCGGGCGTCACCGCGATGGCGAGCTTGACGCGAGTGGGGCTCAGCTTCTCGACCGTGGTCTTCACGTGATTACTTCTCCTGTGTCGGGGATTCTGCCTCAGTTGAGGACGCAAAACGGAGTCGGGGCGACAGGATTCGAACCTGCGACCTCCCGGTCCCAAACCGGGCGCTCTACCAAGCTGAGCTACGCCCCGGATCGGCGACAATCCGGCCAGCCGGCCCGACCGACGAGCGGTGGGCGAAATGGCCTCGGTCAGTCTAGCCCAGAATCTGTGCGGCCCCTGTGCGGTTTCCGGGGCGGAACCGGCCTCGGCACACGTGGCTGCACGGATGGGCGCTCGGGATGCAGTAGCATTACCGGGTGAGTTCGTCGCAGTGCGGCGCCTCGGGGATGTAGCTCAATGGTAGAGCCTCAGTCTTCCAAACTGATTACGCGGGTTCGATTCCCGTCATCCCCTCTCAATACATCAGAACCAGGCGGCGCCGCGAAAGCAGGCGCGACGGTTCGGTCATCGCGCAGGGCCTTCCTGACGTCACACCCTTCGACAGGCTCGTCGCACTCTTCGACAGGTTCAGGGGGCGAAGCGTCCCGAGCGAACCTCTCCCGGTCGCTGAGCCTGTCGAAGTGCCCACGAGGACGCCTTGTCGTTCCGAGGTCAGAACGGAGCAGGGTCCGGTTCTGTGCGGTGGTGTTTCCCGTCGGGTGTCGTCCACTCGAGCACCCCACCGGGCCCGTGGTCGAGGTTCCAACCCGGCAGGTGCTTCATCCGATGGTGATGTCGACACAGGCACGCGAGATTGCCGACATCCGTCGTCCCGCCGTCTTCCCACGCGACGGAATGGTCGAGATCGCACGCTCTGGCTCGCCTGCCGCAGCCCGGTGCTCGACAGGTGCCGTCCCGCAGGCGCACCGCGCGTTGCAGGTCGGCCGGGACCCGGTACTGGTTCCGCCCGACGGACAGCACGGATCCCGTTTCCGGCTGGACCAGGATCCGGGTGAAGCTCGGCGCGTTCACCGCGATGCGTGCTGCGGTTGCGGGGTCGATGGGCCCGTAGCCGTCGAGGGTGGCCGGGGCGTCTGAGACACCGGCCATGCTCAGTGCCGGGACCGTGATCTGCACGGTCGGCTTGATGTGCTCCTGCACCTCGATCGGGTGCGGGAGGACCGCGCTGGACATGACGTCGTCGGGTGTGACGCCGGTGAGGGCGAGGGCCGCGAGCGCGTCGGCCTGGAGTTGTCCGCAGGTGCGGGTGTCGCCGGCCTTGCGCGATTCCGCAGCTGCCGTCTCGACCCGCTCGATGATGCCTTGCGCGATCGGTGCCGTGGTGAACAGGTGCACCCAGGCCATGCCGTCGGCGGCAGGTTCGAACTCGACCCGGCGGTCAGCCTCCGAACGGGTTGCGCGTGCGGTGATCGATTCCGGGTGGAGGCGCTCGCGCAGGACGCGGGCGCGCTTCCGGAGGTACGCATTGGTGGATTGTTCGGCGACCGGCAGGACCTCGGCGAGGAACACCGCTCGCCCTGCGGTCGGGACGTCGCAGAGCTGGTCTGTGATGGTCTGCGCGTGCCGGGCGGAGATACGACCGGCCTCAAGTGAGGCAAGCACAGCCGGCGCTTCGTTCACGAGCAGTTCGGCATCGTTGGTCGCGCGCTGAACCGTCCGTTCCGGCGTCCGGGTCGCCATCGCGAGCGCCGCACAGGTCGACCGGCGCGACAAGGCCTGCCGTTCCGCCGGCGGGAAGATGGCCGGGACCGTGGCGTCGGCGAAGGCGTCGGCATAGGCGGCGGAGCGGGCGAGGAGGCGGGCCTCACGCGCGTCGAGGGCTGCCCGCAGCCGTTGGATCTCTGCGTATTCGTCCGAGAACTCCGCGAGTTGCGCGGCGCAGTCGTCGCCGACGCGGGTCGCGGTGAGGGTGGTCTCGGTCATGGGACAAGTCCACCATGGACCACTGACATTCTAGATGCCGAGTCGTTTCGGTTGTGGAAGTGTCCTCGTGTGCCCTTCGACAGGCTCAGGGACCGGGAGGAGGAGCGCCGGTTCTCCGCGTGCCCTTCGACAAGCTCAGGGACCGGGAAGAGGAGCGCCGGATTCGTGAGGTTCTCCGCATGCCCTTCGGCAGGCTCCGGGACCGGAGGAGGTTCCTCAGGGACCGGAGGTGGTCATCGGGGTCGGGAGGGAGACCACCGGAGCGGGGAGGTCGCTCGTGTGCCGTTCGAGGGGTCGAAGCGCGGGGAGGACGGAGCACGGGATGCGCGACGGCCTAGGCTGAGCGCATGCGACTCGACGCGATCTGGCCCCACATCTGGACGGTGGCCGGCGCGCTCGTCTTCTTCGTCGGGGTGTACGCGCTCGCGACCGGACGACTCGGCGTCGGCCTCATCTGCATGATCGGCTGCGTCGTCTGCCTGTCCGGCTCGCTCGCCGCGCAGCGTCGCCTCAAGAAGCGCGACGCACGCCGCCGCTAATCCTCGTCGACCGCTGCGGAGTGGACCGCTCTGAGCGCGACGTAGTGCGCTGCGTTCTGCCGGATCGCCTCCTGCTCGTCGGCCGTCAACTCCCGCCGCACCTTGGCCGGGACCCCCGCGACGAGCGAACCGGGCGGCACGATCATGCCCTCGAGGACCACGGCTCCCCCGGCGATGAGCGACCCGGCGCCGATCACGGCGCCACTCAGGACCACGGAACCCATGCCGATGAGGCAGTCGTCCTCGACAGTGCAGCCGTGGACGACCGCGTTGTGTCCGACGGAGACATTACGTCCGATGACCGTCGGGTGGCCGCTGTCCGTGTGCACGGCGACCCCGTCCTGGATGTTGGACCCGGCGCCGAGCGTGATCGAGTCGGAGTCCGCACGCAGGACGGCGTTGTACCAGACGCTCGAATCCGCGGCGAGCGTGACGGCCCCCACCAGCACGGAGCCCGGAGCCGTGTAGGCGCTCGGGTCGATCTGGGGCGAGCGTCCGTCTGAGAGTTTCCTGACCGTACCGTGCAGCGTCATACCGGCCACGCTATCGCAGGCGGCCCCGGCCGACGGGAACCCGCGTCGTTCCGGGGTGAATCGCCGGTACGGTCAGGCTTTCCTTGCTGAGTGCACCCTTCGTAAGCCGAGCCTCGACTTCCTTGCGGAATGTCTGCGGCTGAGTACCGTTGCATTCAAGCAGACCGACGAATCCGTCCGACCAGGGCCTCACTCGTCAACGAAGGGGAAACACCATGACCGACATCACCACCTCCATTCCGCAGGCCGTCGCCAACCCGGACGTCGCAGCAGGCACCGCGCAGTTCCTCAGCCCCGTCGTCGTCGACCTCACCGCCATCGTCGTCAACGGCAAGCAGGCCCACTGGCACGTGCGTGGTGCGAACTTCATCGGCGTCCACGAACTGCTCGACGACATCGTCGACCACGCGCAGGAGTGGGCCGACCTCGCCGCAGAGCGCATCGTCGCCCTCGGACTCCCGGTCGACGCACGCCTCAGCACCGTCGCCGCCAAGACCAGCACGCCTGAGCTGAGCGAGGGCTTCCAGCAGTCCGACCGCACCATCGCCGAGGTCATCGCCCTCATCGACGCAGCGTCCGCCTCGGTCAACACCGCGGTCGACGAGCTCGACGAGCTCGACCAGACCAGCCAGGACATCGCGATCGAGATCGCCCGCGGCCTCGACAAGGACCGCTGGTTCCTCTTCGCGCACCTCAGCCGCTAGCACCCCGGCGGGGCGTCCCGCGAGCATCACCTACGAAGGGGCAGTCCACCGTGGCTGCCCCTTCGTCGTGTTCCCGCGGGCCGCGCGGCGTCACGTCCCCGGGCCGGGCCTCCCGGCTGCCGTCAGGCGCCCACCCAGCATCGTCGCCAGGACCGGCATGGTGCGCAGGGCCTCCGGTGCGCAGGAGAACGGGTCGAACGGCACGACGACGAGGTCGGCGGGGCGGCCGACGGCCACCACGTCGTCGTCTCCCCTGGTCGACGCCGCCAGTGCTTCCTCGACCGTGATGGCCTGCTCGCCGTGCCAGGCCTCGCGTCCATCGCGGCTGCGCGTCACGGCGGCGGCGATGGAGACCCACGGGTCGAGCGGAGCGACCGGGGCGTCGGAACCGAGTCGGAGCGTGGCACCGGCGTCGAGGAGGCTGCGGAGCACGAAGGCACGGTCGGTGCGCCCGGCCCAGTGGACCTCGGCGATGTCCCGATCATCCATCGCGTGTTCCGGCTGGACACTCGCAGCCGTTCCGGTCCGCGCGAACCGCGCGAGGTCCGACGCCCGGAGGAGCTGCGCGTGCTCGATCGTGCCCTTCGCGCCGGTCGTCTCGATGGCGTCGAGCGCAAGGGTGTTGGCTCGGTCGCCGATGGCGTGCACCGCACAGTGGAGGCCGTTGGCGGTCGCAAGGGTGAGCAATGCGGTGAGTCGCTCCGGCGGGACGTTGAGCATCCCGTGCGCGTCGGTTCCAGGAGCCGAACCCGGATAGGGCGCGTCGCAGCAGGCCGTCCGGGTGTTGAGGGATCCGTCGGTGATGACCTTGAACGGGCCGACCTGCACCAAACCGTCCGTTCCGGCGAGTACTCCCCCGGTCACGAGCCCGGCGTCGATCGCGCGCTCGAGGTGCTCGGCGTACACACCGAAGGAGATGCGCAGCGCGCGAGTCCCGTTCCCGACCCGACGGATCCAGTCCGCGGCGTTCCAGCGCATCTCCAGGTCGACGACACCGACGACGCCGCGGGACGCCGCCTGGTCGGCTGCGGCGTCGACCCAACGGTCGGAGAGCTCGTCGGCGACCTGGTCGAGCTGCTTGAGGACGGCGAACGACTCCTCCTCCCGCAACAGGCCGGTGGGATGGTCGGCGAAGCCCGTGGCCCGGAGCGCCGCGCTGTTCAGCCAGCAGCAGTGGAGGTCGGCGCTGACCAGCACGACCTCGCGGTCCGGTGCGATCGCGTCCAGCAGGGCGAACGTGGGCGTGTCCGGCCAGAGGGCGTCCCGGAACCTCGCGCCCTCGACCCAGCCGTCACCGTCGGCCTCCTCAGCGATCCGCTCAGCGACCAACTCGACCGCCTCGGCGGCGGATGCGGCCGAGGACAGGTCAACGCGCCTGGCCGTGCGCGCCCACTGGGTGAAGTGCACGTGGTGGTCCCAGAGCCCCGGCAGGAGGAAGCCACCACCACCGTCCAACACCCCGGGGTCGGAGCTGAGCAGGACCTCGGGATCGGCGGGTCGGATCGCCACGATCGAGCCGCCATCCAGCAGGACGTCGACCCGTTCGGCATCGGACGAGCCTCCGCGGCGCGGTCCGGACAAGTGGACGTCGGCGATCGTCGTGACGAGGTCGCCGACGGGTCCAGGGCGGTGCTCGGTCATCACATCGGTCCTCGTCGGTTCGGCAGGCGGGTTCGGTTCAGCGCTGACAGTTCGGGCACCAGTACAGCTTGCGGGCGCCCATCTCCTCGAGGAGGATGTTCGTCCCGCAGACCCGGCACGGCAGTCCCTCCCGCTTGTAGACCCAGTGGCGATCAGCGCGGTTGGCCATCGCGAGGCGGTAGTCGGCCGCCGACAGGTCGTCCATCGTCATCATCTGTCCGGTCTCGACCCCGATCGCGAGCAACCGCGTCCAGTCGAGCCAGATCTCGCGAAGCGTCTCGACGGGGACCGTCTTCCCGGTGCGGTGCGGATCGAGACGGGCGCGGAACAGCAGTTCGGCGCGGTAGACGTTGCCGATCCCGCTGATGATCTGCTGATCCATGAGGAGCAGACCGATCGGGGAACCCTTGCGGTGCGCACGCGACACGAACCGCTCCCCCGCCTCCGCGCTCGGGTCGAGCAGTGGATCCGGTCCGAGCCGATCGATGACGGCCTGCACCCCGGCGGCGTCGATCACCTCGCAGGCGGTCGGCCCGCGGAGGTCCGCCACGGTCGCCTCGGTCAACAGCCGCACGCGCACCTGACCCACCGGTTCGGGTGGGAACCGCTCGTCGATCTCGGCGAGTGGACTCGACTGCTCGGACATCCGGACCCTGGCCCGGCGCGGTGCACCGATGCTGTGCAGGGAGTTCTCCCCGTCCGCATCGTGGATCGGCGCATCGTCGTCGTCGAGCACCGTGCCGCGCTGGTTCGTCTGCCCCATGCGGCCGTTCGAGGCGGCGATGGTCGGGTCCGACCGGATCTCACCGGCGAAGTCCCACGCGCCGTACAGACCGAGGTGCACCCGCAACCACAGTCCGTCGTCGAACTCGAGGAACATCTGCTTGCCCACGGCCTTGGCGTCGGTGACCGTCCGGCCGTCGAGCACGGCGGCACCCTCGGCGAAGCGCCCCTGGGGAGACGACACGGCGACCCGGTGTCCGACGAAGTTCTGAGCGAACTGTCGGGCGATGCGATGGACGGAGTGCCCCTCGGGCATGGTGACTCCTCACTCGGTGGGGGCGCGATCCGGCGCGCCGCGCGGTGGCGGTGGAGGACGCGTCAGGCGTCGACGTGCTTGCCGGCGATGGTGCCGGTCGCCTCGAATTCGGCGAGCTGGGCGATCCGACGGGCGTGACGTTCCTCGAGGCTGAACGGCTCGGCGATGAACGCGTCGATGAAGGACACCGCCTCGTCGGTGCTGTGCTGACGCGCACCGATCGAGATGACGTTGGCGTCGTTGTGCTGCCGAGCCAGCTGCGCCGTGCTGAGGTTCCAGACGAGCGCCGCGCGGACACCGACGACCTTGTTCGCGGCGATCTGCTCGCCGTTGCCCGAGCCGCCGAACACCACGCCGAGGGCGTCAACACCGGCCTGCTGGTCGCGCACGACGCCCTTCGCCGCGTTGATGCAGAACGCCGGGTAGTCGTCCAACGCGTCGTACTCGGCCGGGCCGTGGTCGACGACGTCGTGACCGGCTGCGCGCAGGTGGTCCTGCAGGAACTGACTGAGCTCGAGACCGGCGTGATCGGTGGCGATGTGAATGCGCATGTGGAAAGTCTAGGGTTCCGGGCGCCGGCGTCGCGTCAGTCGAAGATCGGGTCCGCCGTGCGGCTGCGCTTCAGCTCGAAGAAGCCCGGGTAGGCGGCAGCGGCGACGACACCGTCCCACAGCGCGAGCGCCTGCTCGCCCTTCGGCGCCGGCGAGATGACGGGTCCGAAGAACGCCACGTCGTCGATCGCGATGACGGGGGTGCCGACGTCCTGGCCGACCCGTCCGATGCCGTCGAAGTGGCTCTCGCGCATGGGCCCGTCGTAGGCGTCCGTCGTCGACGCTTCGGCGAGCGCCGCCGGGAGCCCGGTCTCGGCGAGGGCTTCGGCGATCACGGCGTCGACGTCCTCCGCGCGTCCGCCGGGGTGGATCCGCGTCCCGAGCGCGTCGTAGAGCGGCTTGACGACCGCGTGTCCGTGTTCGGCTGCCGCAGCGGCGACGAGCCGCGTGTATCGGAGCGCCCGGGGGAAGAAGGCCCGGTAGTCGTCGCTGACGTCCTGGTCCTCGTTGAGGACGGCGAGGCTCATGATGTGCCAGTGGACGTCGAGGTTCCGGGCTTCGGTGACCTCGTCGACCCAGCGCGAGGTCATCCAGGCCCACGGGCAAGAGGGGTCGAACCAGAAGTCGACGCGGGTGTTGTCTGCAGCGGAAGTCGTCATGCCGTCACCCTACGCGCCGATCCCCGTCGACTCCCCCGAAACCGATGGACGGCGGGTCTAGGCTGGTTGATCGTGCCGCGGTCGTCACGAGCGACCACGTGCAGTTCACACGTCACGTGTCCATCAACACCAGGGAGCAGTTGTGCCAGGAGAGAACCTCACCCGAGTCGAAGCCCAGGAGCGCAGGGCGCTCGTCGACACGTCGAGCTACGAGGTCGTGCTCGACCTCACGACCGGTCCCGAGGTGTTCCGCAGCACCACGACGGTCCGCTTCACCGGTGAACCGGGCGCTTCGACCTTCATCGACGCCATGACGCGCACCGTCCACTCCGTCACGCTGAACGGCGTCGAGCTCGACCCGTCGACCGTCTCCGACGGCGTGCGCATCCAGCTCGACGGCCTCGCTGCGGAGAACGTGCTCGTCGTCGACGCGGACGCCGAGTACACCAACACCGGTGAGGGCCTCCACCGATTCGTCGACCCCGTCGACGGCGAGGTGTACCTGTACAGCCAGTTCGAGGTGCCGGACTCCCGTCGGGTGTTCGCGGTGTTCGAGCAGCCCGATCTGAAGGCGACGTTCACCTTCACGATCACGGCGCCCGCGGCCTGGCAGGTCGTCAGCAACTCGCCCACGCCCGAGCCGGCACCGGCGCACGACGGCGCGGCGACCTGGAGCTTCGCACCCACGCAGCGCATCTCCTCCTACATCACCGCGATCGTGGCCGGCCCGTACGACGTGGTGCGCAGCGAGCTCACCTCGAGCGACGGCCGGACCATCCCGCTGGGTGTCTTCGCGCGGAAGAGCCTGGCGGAGTACCTCGACGCCGACTACATCTTCGAGAAGACGCGTCAGGGCTTCGCGTACTACGAGGAGAAGTTCGCGTACCCCTACCCGTTCGAGAAGTACGACCAGCTCTTCGTCCCCGAGTTCAACGCGGGCGCGATGGAGAACGCCGGCGCGGTGACCTTCACCGAGACCTACGTGTTCCGCTCGAAGGTGACCGACGCGATCAAGGAGCGCCGGGTCGTCACGATCCTGCACGAGCTCGCCCACATGTGGTTCGGCGACCTCGTCACCATGAAGTGGTGGAACGACCTGTGGTTGAACGAGTCGTTCGCCGAATGGGCTTCGACGATCGCCACCGCAGAGGCCACCGAGTGGACCGAGGCGTGGACGACGTTCAACGCGATGGAGAAGACCTGGGCCTACCGCCAGGACCAGCTGCCGTCGACGCACCCCATCGTCGCGACCATCAACGACCTCGAGGACGTCCAGGTCAACTTCGACGGCATCACCTACGCCAAGGGCGGCTCCGTCCTGAAGCAGCTCGCCGCCTGGGTGGGCATCGAGGCGTTCTTCGCCGGCGTTGGCAACTACTTCCGCAAGCACGAGTTCGGCAACACGGTGCTCGACGACCTGCTCGTCGAGCTCGAGGCGACGAGCGGCCGTGACCTCCGCGAGTGGTCGAAGCTGTGGCTCGAGACAGCCGGGGTCGGGACGTTGAGCCCGGAGTTCACCGTCGACGCCGACGGCGCGTTCACCGCGTTCGCCGTCCGTCAGACGGTCCCCGCGGACTACGACACGCTGCGTCCGCACCGCCTCGCCATCGGCCTGTACCGGCTGCAGGACGGCAAGCTCGTCCGCACCCGACGCGTCGAACTCGACGTCGACGGGGCGCTCACCGAGGTGCCGGAGCTCGTCGGTGAGACGCAGCCCGACCTGGTGCTGCTGAACGACGACGACCTCGCCTACGCGAAGATCCGCCTCGACGAGCGGTCGCTCGCGACGGCGATCGGCCACCTCGCCTCGATCGAGGACCCGCTCGCACGCTCGCTGGTCTGGGGCGCCGCCTGGGACGCGACCCGCGACGCCGAGTCGAGCGCCTCCGACTACGTGGAGCTCGTCCTCGGGAACATCGCCACGGAGACCGAGTCGACGACCCTGCGCACGACGCTCGGCCAGCTCGGTCTGGCCGCGCGCAACTACGTCGCTCCGGAACGCCGCCTGGCGACCGTCTCACGGGTCGGCGACGCGCTCTGGACGCTCGCCCAGGAGGCTGAGGCCGGCTCGGACGCGCAGTTCCAGTTCGTGAAGTTCTTCGCCGCCCTCGCCTCGACCCCCGAGCACGGCGAGCACCTGCGTGCGCTGCGCGACGGCTCCGCGGCACTCCCGGGCCTGGAGATCGACACCGACCTCCGCTGGGAGCTCCTCGAGGGCCTGGTCCTCCTCGGTCTCGCGGACGGTTCGGACATCGACGCGGCGCTCGCCGAGGACAACACGGCGAACGGTGCGCAGGCGGCCGCTCGCGCACGGGCGACGATCCCCACCGTCGAGGGCAAGCGTGCAGCGTTCGACTCGGTCGTCGAGCACGACGACCAGCCGAACGCGATCGTCCGGAACGTCGGTCTCGGGTTCGGACATGTCATCGACCCGGCCGTCCTGCAGCCGCTCGTCGAGCCGTACTTCGCCGCGCTCACCTCGGTCTGGGAGTCGCGCAGCTACAAGATCGCCGAGTACATCGTCGAGGGGCTCTACCCGGCGGCGCTCGCCTCCACCGAGCTCCGCGACTGCACCCGCGCGTGGTTGGACGCCAACGCCGATGTCCCGGCACTCCGACGCATGCTCGTCGAAGCCCTCGCCGGGGTCGAGCGGGCACTCGCGGCACAGGCACGGGATGCCGCATGATCCACTCGGCCGGATAGCACTCCGGTACCAGGATCCTCTGGAGAGAACCCCTCCACGGCACGACCCGCTGTGGAGGGGTTCTCCGTATCCTGGAGGGATGCGCCGACCAGTGAACGACGACCGACCCTCAGGGTCGTCCTCGTCGTGACCACTCGGAAGCCCTCCTCCGCCCCGGACCGGGCCGCGACGGAAGCCGCACTGATGCTCCCGCGCCCGCCCGGGGTCGTCCGACGCTGGTGGTCGAGGCATCCGTGGACCGCCGACTCGCTCATCGCCGCCGGGTACCTGCTCGTCGCGCTCTCGGTCAGCACCGTCGAGTGGTTCGACGTCGACCTGGCGGCCCAGCCCGGTCGCATCGCCCTCGCCGTCGCGATCGTGGGCGTCACGACGCTCGCCGTCCTGCTCAGGCGACGGCGTCCGCTCGCGATGGCCGTGCTCGTCATCGTCGTCGGGCTCGTCTCGGTCGCGCAGACGGTGGGCGTCGACGCGTTCGCGGTGCCGATCCTGCTGTACTCCGTGGCCGTGTACCGGACCGTCGCACTGGGCTGGCAGGCCTTCGCCGCCGCCGCGATCGTCGCCGTCCTCGCACCCTTCCTGCCCTGGGCCGCGCCACACGCACCGGGAGAGCCGCAGCAGACCATCATCTCGGTCGTCCTCTTCGCGCTCTTCGGGCTGCTGATCGGGATCAACGTCGGCAATCGCAAACGGTACGTCGAAGCCCTCGTCGATCGGGCGGCGCAGCTGGCCCGCGAGCGCGACCAGCAGGCCCAGCTCGCCGCCGTCGCCGAGCGGACCCGCATCGCCCGCGAGATGCACGACATCGTCTCCCACAGTCTCACCGTCATCGTCGCACTGAGCGAGGGGGCCCTGGCGACGAAGGACCCGACGGCGTCCCGATCCGCCATGACCGCTGTCACCGACGCCGCCCGGAGCTCCCTCGTCGACATGCGACGCATGCTGGGGGTCCTCCGTGAGACGGGCAGCGCGCCCCTCGCTCCGCAACCCGACGCCGCGTCGATCCCCGCGCTCGTCGAGACCTTCCGCGGACTCGGTCTGCCGGTCGCCCTCACCGCCTCCGGGCCGTCGACGGACGACCCGTCGATCCTGCTCGCCGTGCACCGCATCACGCAGGAGGCCCTCACGAACGCGCTGCGGTACTCGGAGCGGCCGAAGCGCGTCGACGTCGTCATCACCACCGACGACGAGCACCTCGAGCTCATCGTCGAGAACGACGGGTCCATTCCGGACGCGCCGTCGCTCGGCGCGGGCCAGGGCTTGCTGGGCCTCCGCGAACGCGTCGCGTTCCAAGGGGGTCAGGTCACCGCCGGAGCCGTCGGGGATTCACTGTGGCGCGTCCATGCCGTCCTGCCACTGGAACCACGTCCGACGAGAACGGCTCCGCCGACCACCGAACCACGAGGAACCACACCATGACCGATCCCGTCCGCATCCTGCTCGTCGACGACCAACAGCTCATCCGGCTCGGATTCGGTCTCGTGCTCGGCGCGGAGGACGATCTGGACGTGGTCGGTGAGGCTTCGAACGGCGCCGAGGCGATCCTCCTCGCCGCCACCCTGCGGCCGGACGTGATACTCATGGACGTCCGGATGCCGGGACTCGACGGGATCGAGGCGACCAGGAGGATCGTCGCCGCGAACCCGGACAGTCGCATCATCATCCTGACGACCTTCGACCTCGACGAGTACGCCTTCGGAGCGCTGCGGGCCGGCGCGAGCGGCTTCCTGCTGAAGGACGCCCTGCCGAACGAGCTGACGTCCGCGATCCGTGCGGTCCACGCCGGCGACGCCGCCGTCTCGACCCGCATCACGAAGCGGATGCTCGAACTCTTCGCGACGGCCCTCCCCGGCACGCCCGCGGCCGCCGAGGACGGCTCGGCCGCAGAACTCGCCGAGCTGACACCGCGGGAGCACGACATCCTCGTCGCCATGGCGGAGGGGCTGAGCAACGCGGAGATCGCCGCCCACTTCGTCCTCTCCGAGTCGACGGTTAAGACACACGTCGGTCGCGTGCTCATGAAGCTGCAGCTGCGCGACCGCGTGCAGGCCGTCATCTTCGCCTACAAGCACGGACTCGTGCGTCCATGACCGTCCACGCAGGCACCGTCCGGCTCGCACTCGGGCGGTTCACACGGTTCACTCCGGGTCGCTCGATACACTGGGGCCCATATGAACTGGGATGAGATCTGGCCTGACGTGACCGCCTTCCTCTGGACGGCGGGGTGGAAGATCATCGGCGTGGTGATCGTGATCGGCCTGGCGTTCGCCGCCGCATGGGTGCTCCGATTCGTCATCCGACGCGTCGTCGGCCGCATCGTGAGCGGCGTCAAGAAGAGCGCCGATGTCACCGACACGCAATCGCTGCTCGCCTCGCCGCTGGCCGCCGTCCGACTCGTCCAACGCACACGGACCCTCGGCACCGTGCTCAGCAACATCGTCAACGTCACCATCGTCATCGTCGCGGCCATCCTCGTCGTCAACGTCATCGACTCGAGCATCATCGGCTCCTTCGCCCTGCTGACGGCAGCGGTCGGCGCCGGTCTCGGTTTCGGCGCGCAGAACATCGTCAAGGACATCCTCAACGGCCTGTTCATGGTGGTCGAGGACCAACTGGGCGTGGGCGACGTGGTCGACCTCGGGCCCGCCACCGGCGTCGTCGAGACCGTCGGCATCCGGATCACCCAGGTACGCGACGTCAACGGCACGCTCTGGTTCGTCCGCAACGGCGAGATCCTGCGGGTCGGCAACATGTCGCAGGGCTGGTCGCGGGTCATCATCGACCTGGCGATCCCGTACGACACCGACTTCGAGGCCGTCCAGGAGCGCATGCTCGACACGGCGAACGAACTCGCCCACGACCCCAAGTGGCGCTCCCGCATCCTTGAGAAGCCCGAACTGTGGGGTCTCGAGTCGATCTCGGGCGACGCCCTCGTCATCCGCCTCGTCATCAAGACGCGCACGAGTGCCAAGGACGATGTGGCTCGCGAACTGCGGATGCGGTTGAAGCGGGCCGTCGACGAGATGGACGTCAAACTGCCGTCGCTCAACAGCATCGTCCTCTCGGGTTTTGAGGGTGCCGCAAGCGTGACCGGTTCGCGTCCCCCGCGCACCCACCCGACCACGGTGGTCCCGCCACGGGCGCCGAAGACCAAGCGACCCCCGAGAGGGCAGCAGTGACCGACTCCCAGGCACCAGGCACGTCCTTCTACGAGCAGGTCGGCGGACACGCCACCTTCAAGGCCCTCGTGGACGAGTTCTACCGCGGTGTGGCCGGCGACCCCGTCCTGAAACCGATGTACCCCGAAGAGGACCTCGGTCCGGCGGCCGACCGGCTGATGCTCTTCCTCGAGCAGTACTGGGGTGGGCCCGGCACCTACAGTGCCAAACGCGGCCATCCGCGTCTCCGGCTGCGGCACCAGCCCTTCCACGTGAACCCCGACGCTCGCGACCGCTGGCTGCTGCACATGCGCGCCGCCGTCGACAGCCTCGACCTCGCGCCGGTGCACGAGGCGACGCTCTGGGACTACCTCGAGCGGGCAGCCCACGCCATGGTCAACACCTTCGACGAGGATCCAGGGGCACCGCGCCGCAGTCTCCTCTGATTCCGGCCGCGCGGTCGTAGGATCGGACGCACGTCCGTGCCGAAGGAGTCAACAGATGCCAGCAGCCGTCCCTCCCAATCCGTCCGCCGATCGAACCGAGGCCGACGCGATCGTGATCGGCAGCGGGCTGGCCGGGCTCGTCGCCGCCGCAGAGCTCATCGATGCCGGCAAGCGGGTCATCCTGCTCGAACAGGAGCCGGAGTCGAACCTCGGTGGCCAGGCGCACTGGTCGTTCGGCGGCCTGTTCCTGGTCGACTCCCCCGAGCAGCGCCACCTCGGCGTCCGTGATTCACTCGAGCTCGCGACCCAGGACTGGTTCGGCGCAGCAGCGTTCGACCGTCCCGAGGACCACTGGCCCAAGCGCTGGGCAGAGGCGTACCTCGATTTCGCCGCGGGCGAGAAGCGCGCCTGGCTCCACGACCAGGGCGTGCGGTTCTTCCCGGTCGTCGGCTGGGCGGAACGGGGCGGTTACGGCGCCATCGGCCACGGCAACTCCGTTCCCCGCTTCCACATCACCTGGGGCACCGGACCCGGTGTCGTCGCGCCCTTCGTCCGACGGGTGGGCGCCGGCGTCGAGGACGGCACGGTGTCGGCGCATTTCCGGCACCGCGTGGACGAGCTGCTCACCGAGGACGGCGCGGTCGTCGGCGTGCGCGGCTCCGTGCTCGCCCCGTCGCATGCCGAGCGCGGTGCTCCGAGCACGCGTGAGGTCGTCGGCGAGTTCTCGTGCAGGGCGCCCGCGGTGCTCGTCGCGAGCGGTGGCATCGGAGGGAACCACGACCTCGTCCGCGAACAGTGGCCGGCCCGGCTCGGGACGCCGCCGACGACCATGCTCTCCGGTGTCCCTGCGCACGTCGACGGACGCATGCTGGCGATCAGCGAGCGCGCGGGCGGGCATCTCATCAACGGCGACCGGATGTGGCACTACGTCGAAGGCATCACCAACTGGGATCCGATCTGGCCGCAGCACGGCATCAGGATCCTGCCGGGGCCGTCGTCGCTCTGGTTCGACGCGACCGGGAAGCGGCTCCCGGTGCCGCTCTTCCCGGGCTTCGACACGCTCGGTACCCTCGCGCACCTGCGTGCCACCGGCCACGACCACAGCTGGTTCGTGCTGACCCAGCGGATCATCGAGAAGGAGTTCGCGCTGTCGGGGAGCGAGCAGAACCCCGACCTCACCGGGAAGGACCTCGGGCTGCTCGCGAAGCGCATCGGTCCGGGAGCGCCCGGCCCCGTCGAGGCGTTCAAGGAACACGGCGCTGACTTCGTCGTCGCAGACACGCTCACCGAGCTGGTCGCCGGCATGCAGGAGCTGAGCCCGGAGACGCCCATCGATGCGGCGAACGTCATCGCCGAGGTGGAGGCCCGCGATCGCGAGATCGACAACCCGTTCACGAAGGACCTGCAGATCACGGCGCTCCGCGGCGCCCGCTCCTACCGGGGCGACAAACTCATCCGCGTCGCCGCGCCGCATCGGCTCCTCGATCCGAAGGCCGGACCGCTCATCGCGGTGAAGCTGCATGTGCTGACCCGCAAGAGCCTCGGTGGGCTCGAGACCGACCTCGCGAGCCGGGTCCTCGGTCCCGACGGGAACCCGGTGCCCGGTCTCTACGCCGCCGGTGAGGCGGCCGGCTTCGGCGGTGGAGGGATCCACGGCTATCGCGCGCTCGAGGGGACCTTCCTCGGCGGCTGTCTGTTCAGCGGTCGGACCGCCGGCCGCGCGATGGCCGCCGGCTGAGGATCAGGACACGGCACCCGCGAGCACATGCCCGCGTCGGGTGCTCAAGCGGACCCATCCGCCTGAGCGGAAGACGGCCGCACGCTCCGGCTCGGCGATGAAGCCGAGGCCCACCGCGGCGAACGCGGCACCGGTCGGGAGTCCGTGGCCGTCGCCGAGGGGCCGGGACCAGACCTGCGACCGCACCTTCTGGACGATCTGATCGCCCACCGCCGTGGGGAGCGTCTCGGCGATCTCCGAGGCCCCGGTCCTGGCGACGAGTTCGAGCTCGATGGTGTCCACGTCGCCCGCGCGTTCCCAGCCGCCACGCGGCGGCGCCTGTCCGACCCACGGAGCCGTCCTCGTGGACGGCGGCAGCTCGAGCGGCACGGTCTCGCGAGCATCCGCGACCAGGTCCTCGGCAGCGACGCCGCCGAGCGTGCGGACGATGCGGTCGATGAGTTCACGCGGGGTCGCGAGGACGTCGGCCGTGGCGGGTTCGGCGAGTGCGAAGGTACGCATCCCGATGATCGTCGGACTCCGGTCGAGCAGACCCTGCGGGTGTAGCACCGGAGCGGAGACCGCCAAGACGTCCCCGGCGGCCAGGAGTCGCACGCCGGAGTCGTCGATCCGGGCGGCGCGTGCGAGGAAGGTGCGGAGGTCGGCGAGCGAGGTGGCGTCGAGGAGCTGCAAGGTGGTGGACATCTCCTCTCAATCTACGCCACCGCCGCGTGCGCTCCGGCACCGCGCCGCCGGGGCCTGGATAGACTCGGCGGGTCGGGTCGGGCATCGACGACCGAGCCTCGACCCCGGATGAAAGGCGTGTTCGCGTGAAGGAACCGATCCACTCCCTGCTGACCGCGCTGGACCTCAGTGCTCCCGGTGTCCGGACCGACGAGGACATCTTCACCGGTCCGTCGCAATGGATGCCACAGGGGCGGGTCTTCGGTGGTCAGGTGCTCGCCCAGTCCGTCGTCGCCGCGACCCGGACCGTCGACGCCGAGCGCATCATCCACTCGATGCACGGGTACTTCCTCCGACCGGGCGACGTCGACCTGCCGATCACCTTCGCGGTCGACCGCATCCACGATGGACGCTCGTTCGCCACCAGGCGCACCCAGGCCTACCAGAACGGGGTGCCGATCCTCTCGATGATCTCGTCCTTCCAGACCCAGGACGAGGGTCCGGAGCATCAGATCGAGCTGCCCGACGGGATCCCGGACCCGGAGACGCTCCCGTCAGCCGCCGAGCTCCTCAGCGGGATCGACCACCCGGCGGCCGAGGCGTGGGCGACGGGACGCCCCTTCGACCTCCGACACGTCGGCTCCCCCGTCTACCTCCGGGTGGAGGGCGAGCGGACCACCCGGCAAGCGGTGTGGTTCAAGACGATCGAAGACCTGCCCGACGACCCGGCGCTGCACCGTGCCGCGCTCGCCTACGCGAGTGACTACACGATCCTGGAGCCGGTGCTCCGTCGTCACGGCGTTCCGTGGGCCACGCCCGGCATCAAGATCGCCAGTCTCGACCACGCCATGTGGTGGCACCGTCCCGCGCGCGTGGACGAATGGCTGCTCTACCTGCAGGATTCCCCGAGCGCCACCGGCGGAAGAGGTCTGTCCCTCGGGCGCATCTACGATCGGGCGGGTCGCCTCGTCGCGAGCGTCGCCCAGGAGGGCATGGTGCGATTCCCGAAACCTCGGTGACCGGGGTCGCTCAGCGTCGCGAGAACTCGATCGGATCCTCGAGGAACGGCTCCCATGCGGCACGTTCGACGTCCGAGATCCGGCGCGGCTTGAGGGTCTTGGCGTCCACCATGACGACCGTCGTCGACGCTCGGGCGTACAGCGTCTGCGATGCCCCGCCCAGCGGCGAGTACACCTCGTACGCGACCTGCAGGCTGGCCCCGCCGATCTTGCCCATCCAGAGCTGGACGTCGAGCGGATCGCGCTGGTACGGGATCGGGGCCAGGTACTCGATCTCCTGGTGCGCCACGAGCGTCAGCGTCTCGGCCTCGAGGCTCGCGTCGATGACCGCGGTCGGCGGCACGTCCTCCGACGCCAACGTCGGGATCCAGAAGACGCGGACACGCGCCTCCTCCAGCAGCTTGAGCATCGAAGCGTTGTTGACGTGGTTGAAGGCGTCGAGGTCGCCCCACCGCAGTGGGATCGGCACGTGGAGTCTGGTCATTGCTGGGCCCTCCGTGGGTCGGGGACGTACGGGTCGTGAACGGACGACGGCCCACCGGCAGAAGCCGATGGGCCGTTCGCACGAGTCCTAGTCGCGCGTGAGCTTGCGGTACGCGGAGCGGTGCGGCTTGGCCGCGTCCGGTCCGAGGCGCTTGATCTTGTCTTCTTCGTAGGACTCGAAGTTGCCCTCGAACCAGTGCCAGTTCGACGGGTTCTCCTCGGTACCCTCGTACGCCAGGATGTGCGTCGCGATGCGGTCGAGGAACCACCGGTCGTGGGTGATGACCACGGCACAACCCGGGAACTCGAGGAGTGCGTTCTCGAGGCTCGAGAGCGTCTCGACGTCGAGGTCGTTGGTCGGTTCGTCGAGCAGCAGGAGGTTGCCGCCCTGCTTGAGCGTCAGCGCGAGGTTCAGGCGGTTGCGCTCACCACCGGAGAGGACACCCGCCTTCTTCTGCTGGTCCGGGCCCTTGAATCCGAACGTCGACACGTAGGCGCGGGACGGGATCTCCTGGTTGCCGACCTGGATGTAGTCGAGCCCCTCGGACACGACCTCCCAGAGCGTCTTGTTGGGGTCGATGCCCCCGCGGGACTGGTCGACATAGGAGAGCTTCACGGTCTCGCCGACCTTGAGCTCGCCGGCGTCGAGCGGCTCGATGCCGACGATGGTCTTGAACAGCGTGGTCTTACCGACACCGTTGGGGCCGATGATGCCGACGATGCCGTTGCGCGGGAGGCTGAAGGAGAGGTCGTTGATGAGGACGCGTCCGTCGAAGCCCTTCTCGAGCTTCTTGGCCTCGAGGACCGTCGAGCCGAGTCGCGGACCGGCGGGGATCTGGATCTCTTCGAAGTCGAGCTTCCTGGTGCGCTCGGCCTCCGTCGCCATCTCCTCGTAGCGAGCGAGACGCGCCTTCGACTTCGCCTGGCGGCCCTTCGCGTTGCTGCGGACCCACTCGAGTTCGCTCGCGAGGCGCTTGGCGAGCTTCGCGTCCTTCTTGCCCTGGACGTTGAGGCGCTCGCCCTTCTTCTCGAGGTAGGTGGAGTAGTTGCCCTCGTAGGGGTACAGGCGACCGCGGTCCACCTCACAGATCCACTCCGCGACGTGGTCGAGGAAGTACCGGTCGTGGGTGACGGCGAGCACGGCGCCCGCGTACTGGGCGAGGTGCTGTTCGAGCCAGAGCACGCTCTCGGCGTCGAGGTGGTTGGTGGGCTCGTCGAGGAGCAGGAGGTCGGGCTTCTGCAGGAGGAGCTTGCAGAGTGCGACACGACGCTTCTCACCACCGGAGAGGTGGGCGACCGTGGCGTCGGACGGCGGGCAGCGCAGGGCGTCCATCGCCTGCTCCAGCTGCGAGTCGAGGTCCCAGGCGTCAGCGGCGTCGATCGCCTCCTGCAGCACGCCCATCTCGGCGAGCAGGGCGTCGAAGTCGGCGTCGGGCTCGGCCATCGCGAGCGAGATCTCGTTGAAGCGGTCGATCTTGCCCTTGATCTCGCCGACGCCCTCCTGGACGTTCTCGAGCACCGTCTTGTCCTCGTCGAGTTCCGGCTCCTGCATGAGGATGCCGACGCTGAAGCCCGGCGTGAGCTTCGCCTCGCCGTTCGAGGGGGTGTCGATCCCCGCCATGATCTTCAGGATCGTGGACTTACCGGCACCGTTCGGGCCGACGACGCCGATCTTCGCTCCGGGCAGGAACGCCATCGTCACGTCGTCGAGGATGAGCTTGTCGCCGACCGCCTTGCGGGCGCGGACCATCGAGTAAATGTATTCAGCCATGTCGCCGTCCAGTCTACGGCCGGACCCGTCGTTTGCGCTGCACGACGACGCCCGCGACGACGGCCGCCGCCGCGATCGCGCAACTCGTCGTCACCTCGAGGAGCCGGGCGGGTCCGCCGAAGAACATCGACACCAGCAGCGCGACGAGCGCGACGACGACCATGACCGTGAGCCACGGGTGTCCCCACATGCGGATCCCGCCGACGCGGTCGCTGCTCTCCGACGCCGAGACCTGGTCGAACCGTCGGCTGCGCAGTTGGGCGATGGCGATCACGATCCACACGAAGATCGCGATCGCGCCGGTGGAGTTGACGAGGAACGTGAAGACCTCGTCCGGTGCGAGGTAGTTCAACAGGACGCATACGAGCCCGACGACGGCCGAGCACAGGATCGCGACCGCCGGCGTGCCGCGTCGCGTCGTCGCGCGGACCGCTCGCGGGGCCTCCCCGCGGCCCCCGAGCGAGAACAGCATGCGCGACGCTGTGTACAGCGACGCGTTGAGCGTCGACAACAGGGCTGTGAAGACGATGATGTCCATCGCCACCCCGGCACCGGGGATCCCGGCGGCGTGCAGCATGGTGACGAAGGGGCTGATCCCCGGCGTGATCTCCGTCCACGGCACCACGATGAGGACGACCAGGATCGAGCCGATGTAGAACAACAGGATCCGCCAGACGACCGAGTTCACCGCTCGCCGGACGGCACCCTTCGGGTCCACCGATTCTCCTGCCGCGATCGTGGCGACCTCGGCACCGAACATCGAGAAGATGATCGGCAGCAGGGCCGCCAGGACGCCGCCGATGCCGAACGGCAGGAAGCCCCCGTCGGTCGGAGCGAGGTTGGCGACGGTCGCCGTCTCGGTCGGGACGACGCCGACGATGATGAGCGATCCGAGCGCGATGAACAGGATCACGGCCGCGATCTTGATCGACGAGAACCAGAACTCGAACTCACCGAAGGACTTCACCGAGACGAGGTTGGCCGCGAGGAACGCGACGGTGATGACGAGCGCCGGGATCCATTGCGGGAGACCGGGCACCCACTGGCTCACGATCTGCGCTGCGGCGGTCGCCTCGATGCCGACGACCACGACCCAGAACCACCAGTAGAGCCATCCGATCGCGAGACCGGCCCAGGGTCCGATGAATCGCGAGGCGTAGGCGGAGAACGACCCGGTCTCGGGCGACGCGGAGGCCATCTCCCCCAGCATGCGCATGACGAGCACCACGACCACGCCGGCCAGGGCGTACGCGAGGATCACGCCGGGCCCCGCTGCGAGGATCGCCGTGCTCGACGCCACGAGGAGCCCGGCGCCGATCATGCCACCGAGGGCGATCAGCGCCAGGTGACGAGGCTTGAGTGTGTGCGCCAGCGCCGCAGGAGCGACGGCGAGACGTCCGTCGGCCAGGAAGACGGCCTCGGTGGCAGGTTCCCCGCCCGGTGATGGGTTGGCGGTCATGCGGGCCCTCGATTCCGGATCGAGCCACCCAGGAGGTGGCGATATCTGAAATGTCAGGTTATGGCATGCTCACAGCTCGCACCAGCCCGGGAGTGGTCAGCGGCTCTACCAGTCGATCGCGCGGGTGACCCCGACGAGGCATCGCCCGGTGTCGAGCTGCGACACCACCGACGAGTGGTATCCCGTCGCCGGCCCGTTCTGCCCGAGGATGCATTGTCCTTGCCACCGGATGGCGAACTGGATCGAGTCGGCCGGCTCGCCGATGCTCGTCGTGTCCGAGGAGACCTCCATCTCCGCCTTCGGGAAGCCGGCGGCGACGAGACCGTCGATGATCGCCTGGCCGCCAGCGGCGGGGTTTGCGGCGAGCGTGGCGGCGTTGACCGCGTCGAAGAACGGCAAGTTGTCGGTGGCGGTGCCCTCGGGGAGCAGCACCGGCGCCGCCGGAGTCGTCTCAGTGGCGGTCGGCGTCTGGCTCGGCGTGGCCGTCGGCTCGGGAGCGGGCTGGGTGCAACCCGTCACGACGATGCCGAGCAGGCCGAGCACCACGCCGGCCCGTACGCCGGCGATCGACGAGCGGCGACGGATCGAGGTGACGGCTGAGGCGGGGCGGTCGCGGAGGCTCTTCTGCACGTCGAGCAGTCTACGTGGCGCGTCAGAACGGCGTGTCCTGCGGCGGCGCCGACGCCCACTCCCCGGTTCCGGATCCGGTCGACTCGGATGCGGCGGACGCCGGACTCGCCCCAGCTCCGACCGGTGACTCGACGGCCCCCTTCGGCTGCCAGCCGATGTCGGGCCCGATGTGATCGGCTTCGATGTCGACCGACGTCCCTCGTCGCTCACCCTGCTCCCAGTCGCGGATCCGCAACCGACCGAGCACGATCACACGTTGTCCTTTGACGATCGATGTGGCGGAGGCGGTCGCCAATCCACGGAAGGCGCTCACCGTGTACCAGTTCGTCTCCTGCGCCACCCAGGAGCCCTGCTTCTGGTCGTACCGACGTTGCTGCGACGCCAGGCGGAAACTGGTGATGTCCAGCCCGGATGTCGTGCGATGGTGCTTGGGGTCTGTCGCGACGTGTCCGCAGACGGTGATCTGGTCGTTCATGGGTTCCTCTCCTGTCGGTTCGTCGATCCTGGCGGTGGATCGCCGAAGCGTCCGGGGCGGGTCCGTGCCGATCGCCACCCCGGACGCACTGCCAGCCTCACCGATCCCGTAGGCCCTGTGTCGAGCCGGGCAACCCTCGTCGATGTCCACAACCGCGCACCTCGCTGTGGAGGACCCTCGTTCCGCCCCGACCAGGGCCGATGTCGGTGGCCCCGCATACGCTGACGAGTACCAGCCGGCAGTCCCCGTCCGGCATCACCCCACCAGCGCAGGAGGAGTCCCATGCCCAACGCCCTGAGCATCCGTCCCGGCTACTGGCGCGTGACGACCCCCGACGGCCGCGTGCTCGGAAACATCGAGGCCGTCGGAGCGGACGGCGTTCCGGAGTACCGGGCCAACCGGTTCCGACCGGCGGTCCTCGGGTACGCCCCATTGGGCAGCTTCAGCGATCTCGCGGTCGCCATCGACGCCTTCCGCAACTGAGCGGCGACCCTCCCGCCGTTCCCGTCGAACCCGGTGCGTCGCCCGTGTTCACGCCCGAACGAGGGGTAGTCTGCGGCCCATGCAGTGGTGGAATGACTTCGTAGAGTGGGTGACCTCAGCTGAGGTCCGCCCCATGCTGTTCGCTGCGGCCCTCTTCATCGTGGCCGTCGTGGTGTCCTCCCTCGTCGCCGCCGGCGCAAGCCGTCGCGCGCTTCGGGCCATCGTGGACCAACGCGATCGAGAGCAGAAGAACGTCGCGATCCTGGCGCTCGTCGACGCCGCCACCGAGGCCAGCGTTTGGAACTCGCTCACCCCTCAGGAGCAGGTGCTCAGTGATCGGGCGGTCGCCCAGGCCGACACGCTCGTGCGACTCAGCCCGATCAAGGGTGCGGCCGTCGCCGCGGACTGGGCGAATCACCAGCTCCACGAGATGAAGCGCAACTCCGCGACGTTCGGGTACGAGTTGGACCCGGTGGTCGAGGACTTCCGCGACCGTCTCGTCGAGTGGTCGAAGAAGCCGGCACGGGCCCGGAAGGACTTCGACGGCGACCTCCGTCGCTGGCGCGCCGAGTCCAGCGGATCGGAACAGGCGCTCGTCGCTGAGCAGGAGTCCTGGGTCGCCAAGCAGCACCACGAGCAGTACGCCGAGGTGAAGCCCGCATCCACCGCGCCGGCTTCACGGCCCGGTGACATCACCCGCTCGACGGGCGGCACGATCAACACCAGCACGACGCAGCGCATCATCGACGACGTCGCGGTCCTGGAAGCCGAACGCAAGCAGTCCAGCGTCAGCTGACCGCGAGACCGACAGACGGCGGCCCGATCAACCGATCGGGCCGCCGTCTTCGTGTCAGGGGTTCGTGGTCAGCGCCACCAGGTGTCGAACTTGCTGACCGGGACCTGGCGCTTGTGCTCCGTCGCCGTATACCGGGCCTCGATCGCTTCGGCGGCCGCCAGATCGATCTCGCTCCCCTCGAGGAAGTCGTCGATCTGCTGGTAGCTGAGTCCGAGATTCTCCTCATCGGTCTGGCCGGGAGTGCCGTCGAGGAGATCGGCGGTCGGTGCCTTCAGGTAGAGCCGTTCCGGAGCGTCGAGCGACTCCAGGAGGGCTCGCCCCTGACGCTTCGTCAGGCCGCTGAGCGGGAGCACGTCGGCTCCGCCGTCGCCGAACTTCGTGAAGAAGCCGGTGACCGCCTCGGCCGCGTGGTCCGTCCCGACGACCAGGAGCCCCTGCTGACCGGCGATCGCGTACTGGGCGACCATCCGTGCCCGGGCCTTCGCGTTGCCCTTGACGAAGTCACTGAGGGGTTCACCGGTCGCATCCGCGTACTCGGCTTCGAACCCGTCGACCGCGCGCTGGATGTTGAACACGACGGAGTCGTCCGGGCGGATGAACGACAACGCCAACTGAGCGTCATCCTCGTCGTGCTGCACGGCGTACGGCAGACGGACGGCGACGAACCGGGCCTCGCCACCCTCGGCTCGGACCTCTTCCGCCGCCAGCTGGCACAGGCGCCCGGCGAGCGAGGAATCCTGCCCCCCGCTGATGCCGAGAACGAACCCCTTCGTGTGCGTCGCCCGCAGGTACGACTTCAGGAAGTCGATCCGGGAACGGACCTCGGCCGCCGGGTCGATCGTGGGGCTGACATGGAGTTCCGCAATGATGCGGGCCTGGATCTCGCGCATGTCCCCAGGCTACTCGCTCGCCGGAGGCGCACCCGGAACTCCGAGGCACTTGCAACACACCGGAAACACGACTCGGTGGGCGAGGCGGATCTCAGGCCCAGCCGAGCTCGTGCAGCCGCTCGTCGTCGATCCCGTAGAAGTGCGCGATCTCGTGGACCAGGGTGGTGTGGATCTCGTCGGCGAGCTCGTCGAGCGTCTCGCATGCCGCCAGATGCGGCTCGCGGTAGACGATGATCCGGTCGGGCATCTCGCCGAAGCCGTAGCGGTCACGCTCCGTCAAGGCGACACCGTCGTACAACCCGAGCGTGTCGAGCGTGCCGTTCTCAGGGCGATCCTCGACGACGAAGACGACATTGTCGAGACCGTCGACCATCTCGTCGGGTAAGCGGTCGAGTTCGTCCACCACGAGGGCTTCGAACGCCTCGGTGTCCAGCTCCAACATGCCCGCTCCCCGGATACGACAGAAGCCGGAGGGATCCTCCGGCTTCTGTACGACATGGGGTGAGTAACGGGGCTTGAACCCGCGACCTCCTGGACCACAACCAGGCGCTCTGCCAACTGAGCTATACCCACCATGCGACCTGCTCCGCGGAGACCGCGTCACAAGCGACTGGATGAGTCTATTACATGTTTGGGGCGTACCGTGACACGACCGCTTCCGAAACCTGCTTCGCGTCGTCGGAGGACGGGCCGGGGAGGTCGACGAACAACGCTCCGCGGTAGTAGGCGAGCTCACGGATCGACTCGAGGATGTCCGCCAGCGCGCGGTGACCGCCGTGCTTCGACGGGGCGTTGAAGTAGACCCGCGGGTACCACCGACGGGCGAGTTCCTTGATCGAGGAGACGTCGACGTTGCGGTAGTGCAGGTGGGCGTCGAGTCGTGGCATGTAGCGCGCGAGGAACCCTCGGTCGGTCCCGATGGTGTTCCCGGCCAGCGGAGCCTTCGACTCGTCGGGGACGAAGCGCTGGATGTACTCGATGACCTGGAACTCCGCGTCCGCGACGCTCACGCCGTTCGGGATCTCCTCGAGCAGCCCCGAGGTGCGGTGCATGTTCGTCACGAACTCACCCATGTTGTCGAGTGCCGACTGATCGGGCTTGATCACGACGGAATAACCCGGGTCGAGGATGTTCAGTTCGAAGTCGGTGATCACGACGGCGATCTCGACGAGTTCGTCGACCTCCAGCTCGAGTCCGGTCATCTCGCAGTCGATCCAGACCAGACGGTCCCCAGCTGTGCTCATGGGTCGAGTCTACTCAGCACGACCGACGCCGCCGGTTCCGTAGACTCGAGCGGTGATCATCGCCATCTCCGTCCTGCTGCTCGTCAACGGTGTCTACAACGTCGTCGTCTGGCCCCGCTTCCTCAAGCGGATCGTCGCCGACCCGCGTGCCCGCGACGATCAGGGACGTGCGACGACGTTCCTGCGCGTGCACGTCATCCTCATCAGCATCGCCCTCGTCCTCGCAGCCCTGTCGCTGGTCTTCGGTGTCCTCGGCCTCCTCGGCGTCGGCGCCTGAGACACCGCTGCGGTATCCTGGACGACGCCCGCCTCCGTAGCTCAGGGGATAGAGCAGGAGCCTTCTAATCTCTTGGTCGCAGGTTCGAATCCTGCCGGGGGCACACCAGAAGCTCTCGCGGACCCTTACTCATCTCTTGGTCGCAGGTTCGAATCCTGCCGGGGGCACCTCACACGACATCGCGGACCCTTCTCATCTCTTGGTCGCAGGTTCGAATCCTGCCGGGGGCACACCCACCCTTCGACAAGCTCAGGGACCGAACCTCAGCCCTGACCCTTCGATGAGCTCAAGGACCGGAACCTCAGCCCCGACCCTTTGACAAGCTCAGGGACCGAGATCGCGGTCGGCCGTCAGACGCGGAGCCAGGAGTTCCAGCGGCCCGCTTCGTCGCGCCTCAGGACATCGAGGACGAGGGATGAGACCTGGCCCGCGGCACCCGTCGCCTCGATTCGGAGACCGGCGTCGAGGTCGGGCCGCTCACGCTCGATGAACGCGTCCTCCTGGAGGGTCCACCCCGCGAGCCAGTCGACGCCGTCACCGCGCCCGATGAGGCGGTCGGTGCGCTGCACCACCGGCGCGTCGAGCCACAGCACCGTGTCGGCGAGCATTCGCGATGTCCGCGACGACGACCCGCAACCCTCGACGATGAGTGGACGGTCGCTCGGTACGAGGTGCGCCTCCGCACGGGCGGACCGTTCCCAGTCCCAGCGCCGCCACTCCCCCGCGCGCCGCTCGGAGAACGGCCTGAGGATCCACTCGACGAGGAGTCGAGCACCCTCGTCGAGCCCCTCCCACCCCGGATACAGGTCGTCCATGTGGACGACCGTGCTGGCCGTCAACGCGGACGCCACCGAGGAGGCGAGCGTCGTCTTCCCCGTGCCCGACCGACCGTCGATGAGCAGGACCGGCGGAACCGCGCTCACTGACCCACGACCCGGAACGTACCGGCGAGGACCGCCGTGGACAGGGCGAGGGCCATGATCACGATCGTCACCAGGACGGCAATGAGATCGGCCCGGCCCAGGCGGGACGGTCTGGCCCAGGTGCGTTCGATCGGTGCCCCGAACCCCCGCGCCTCCATCGCCGTCGCGAGTTTGCTCCCGCGGCGGATGGCGAACACCAGCAGCACGAACGCCATGGACGCGAACCGCCGGACCACTCCCCGGTCCCCCAGCCCACGGGCACGACGGGCGAGCGCGAGACTGCGCCAGTCGTCGATGAAGAGTCCGAGCATCCGCGCTCCAGCGAGGATCCCGAGCACGAACCGCGACGGCAGCTTCGCGATCTGGGACAAGCCGTCGGCCAGATCGGTCGGATCCACCCGCGCGAAGAGCAGGATCGTCGGGAGACCGAGCGCCAACACGCGGATCGTCACGGCGACCGCCAGCTCGATCGAGTTGTCCGTCACGCGGACGAACCCGAGCGACAGGTACTCCGTCCCTCCCGGCTTCGCGTACAACAGCATGCTGATCCCGCCGATGGGCGCGAAGACGAGCACCGGCAGGGCCCGCTTCAGCAACGCGGTGAACCGCAGGCCGGAGAGCGGGAACAGCATCACTTCGAGCAGCACCGCCGTGCTCGCACTCACCCAGTCGATCGTCAGCAACAACGGGACGGACAGGATGAGGACGGCCAGCACCTTCGTCACCGGATTCACCCGATCGAGCGGCGGTCGATGGTGCAGCACCGTCGAGCGCTCCGCTGCCGTGAGGCTCGTCATGCGGCCCGCCTCCGGAGCTCCGGCGGTTCGAGGAGGATGCGATGGTCGCCCAGATGCTCGACGACCCCCGCGTCATGCGTGACGGAGACGATCGTCGCGCCGCGTTCGAGCTCGTGCTGCAGCAGGCGGACGAGTGACAACCACGTGCGTCGATCCTGCCCGAACGTCGGTTCGTCGAGGACCATGACCGCCGGCCGGGCGGCGAGGACGGTGGCCACCGACAACCGGCGCTTCTGACCCCCCGAGAGACTGAACGGGTTCGCCTCGGCGAGACGACCGAGACCGAGCGCATCGAGGATCTCGGAGACCCGCTCGTCGATGGCGGTCCGGGACCAGCGGAGGGCCTGCAGGCCGACACCGAGCTCGTTCCGCACGGTCGATGAGACGAACTGGTGCTCGGGATCCTGGAAGACCGTCCCGATGCGCGCGAGCAATTCGGTCGACTTCCAGCGGATAGGCCGGGATCCCAGCCTGCCGGCGAGCTGCGGAGCGGCGGTCACCGTCCCCGTGATCTCCGGCAGCAGTCCCGCCAGCGTGAGCGCGAGCGTGGACTTCCCCGCGCCGTTGGGGCCGACGATGACGGTCCCCGCGCCTTCGGGCACCGCGAGCCCCAGGTGCTCCTGCACCGGCTGCTTCCGCGTTCGACCGATCGCCAGGTCGTCGGTCGTGATGACCGCCGCTGATGGGCCGGACACCGGACGAGGGGCCAACCCCAGCGGGATGCCCGGCACCCAGACGCCCGCATCGGCCAGGCGCTGCCCGACGTCGTCGAGGACGAGGTCGGGTGGCCCGTCGGCGAGGACACCGCCGTCGGCGTCAAGTACGACGACCCTGGTCATCAGCTCGCGCCAGACGTCGACGCGGTGTTCGATGACGACCAGGGTGGACGAACCGTCATCGACCAGCCGAGCGACGGCGTCCCGCACCTCGGCCACCCCGGCCGGGTCGAGGTTCGCGGTCGGTTCGTCGAGCAGGAGGAGCGAGGGCTGCATGGCGAGTACGCCGGCGAGGGCCAGCCGCTGTTTCTGACCGCCGGACAGCGCCGAGGTCGAGTGGTCCAGCGGCAGGTCCAGTCCGACGGCCTCCAGCGAGGTGTCGACGCGGCGCCAGATCTCCTCGCGCTCGATGCCGAGGTTCTCGCAGCCGAAGGCGACGTCGTCGCCGACCTTGGACAGGATCACCTGCGAGTCGGGATCCTGCAGCACGAGCCCGATGCGACCCCTCGCTCGTTCAGGCGGAACGCCGTCCACGAGGAGCGAGCCGTGGGACTCCCCCTCGTCCGCTCCGCCGAGCACGCCGGCCAGTGCGTGGATCAGCGTCGACTTGCCGGCACCGGACGCCCCCAGCAGGAGGACCCGCTCGCCCGGTTCGATCACGAGGTCGAGGTCGCTCACCGCCCAGGCCTTCCGACCGGCATGCCGCCACCCCCAGTCCCGCGCGACGACGCGCGCCGGACCGGTCGCAGCCGCTCCCGGCACGATCAGACCTCGCGCCGAGCGTCCCGCCCCGACGCGAACCGACTGAGCGCTCCGGTCGACGCGAGTGCCCTGACGAGTGCCCAGCCGACGACACCGGCGAGGATTGCGCCCGAGACGAGCAGCGAACCGAGGTAGATCGCGTTGAACTCGACACCCTTCTCGAGGTTGCCCGACATGACGAGTTCGAGGAGCCACGCGCCGGCCCCGGCACCGGCACCGGCGAGGATCGCCGGAACGAGGCCGAAGCGCTTGTACGCGAACGCCGCGAACACCAGCTCGGCACCGAGGCCCTGAGCGAGCCCGGAGTACACCGTCGTGATGCCCCATGCGTTGCCGATGAGGGCGGAGACGATCGCCCCGATGGTCTCGACGAGGAGGGCAGCGCCGGGCTTCCGGATGATGAGTCCGCCGAGCACCCCGCCGAGGAGCCAGATCCCGACGGCGATCCCGCCGAAACCGGGCGTGACGGCGCTGGCACCCGCGTACCAGAGTGATCCGATCGTGTTCCACGCCCAGAAGATGAGGCCGGTCGCGACGCCGAGTACGGCGACCACGACGATGTCGACGACCCTCCAGCGCAAGGTCCGCGACACAGCGCGTTCAGAGGGTGAGATCTTGGTCGATGCTGACACGATACGTGCCCTTCCTGTAGACGGAAAAGAGCACGGGATAGCGAGAAATGGTCTCCCTGCGCTGGCATGATCCAGATCAGGTTCGACGGTCGAAGGCGAATACCTTCCTCTCAGCCCGGTTCACCGGACTCCCGTGGTGGCACGAGTCTAACCCCTGCCGTGCGCGGTCGCACGACAGGGGTTGGACGGAGGGGGCTACTTCTTGAGGGCCTTGATGAGGCCGGCGAGCGCCTTGCCGCTCACCCAGATGAACGGGATCGCGACGGCGATCAGCGAGATGAGGTTCGGGTCGAAACGGAGACCCTCGTCGGTCTTGATGTAGGCACCGACGGGGATGGAGACGCCACCGCCGCCACCGCCGCTCGGGGCGTCGTCGCCGTCGCCCTCGGAGCCGCCGCCGAAGCCGTAGTACGTCAGCGCGACGGGCACGAGTTTCGTCCCGTCGATGTCCTGCTGCTCCCCATAGGCCGCGGTCACGCCGAGCCCCTTCGCCTGTTCTGCCAGCTTCTCCACGAGATTCGTCATACGGCGAGGCTATCGCTCGGCATCTCCCGGTCCAAGGGGTTGATCCGTGCTCGCAGCACCCTGCGAGTCCCCGCGACTGCCGAGTCCGCGACGCCTCGGCTTCCCGAGGAGGGAGGCGGGGGCGATCGCGAGATCGCCGAACCGGCTTGCGACCCGGTCGATCGTCTGCTCGGCTTCACGCCACTCCTCGTCCGGGTCCCAGAGCCCGGCACCGGCCTCATCGGCCGGGACGAGCTGGTCGACCTTCACCCCCACGAGGCGCACGAGGCGTCCGCCACGATCGAGGTCGTCGAACAGCGAGGCCGCTTCGTCGTACACCCGCCGGCCCACGTTCGTGGCTTCGCCGATGGTGCGCGACCGGGTGACGACGCTGAAGTCCGCATAGCGCACGCGGATGCTGATCGTCCGGCCGGCGTAGCCGCCCTTCCGGAGTCGGATCGCGACGAGGCCGGCGAGGTTCAGCAACTCGCGCTTGAGGATGGTCGGGTCGGAGACGTCCGTCGGGAAGGTCACCTCGTGGCTGACGCTCTTCTCACGTCGTGCCAGCTCGATGCCGCGCGGATCGATCCCGTTCGCGAGCTCGAGGAGTCGGCGACCGGAGGCCTCACCGACCGCGCGTTGGAGCATCGACAGCGGGGTGGAGGCGAGCTGACCGATGGTCCGGATGCCACGGTTCGTCAGCTGCTCCTCCGTCCGACCACCGACGCCCCACAGTGCACCGACCGGCAACGGGTGGAGGAACGCCAGGGTCTCGTCGGCCGGCACGACCAGCAGACCGTCGGGCTTGGACAGGCCGGAGGCGAGCTTCGCGACGTACTTCGTCGCCGCCAGGCCCACCGAGCACGGCAGGCCGGTCGCGTCGAGGACCCGTTGCTTCACGAGCGCGGCGATCGTCCGCGGGCTCCCGAGCAACCGGACCGCGCCGGAGACGTCGAGGAAGGCCTCGTCGATGCTCAGGGGCTCGACGAGCGGCGTGACCGACTCGAACACCTCCATCACCCGGTCGGAGTACTCGCGGTACCGGCCGTGGTGGGGCGGCAGCACGACGGCGCTCGGACAGAGCCGCATCGCCTGGGACACCGGCATCGCCGCGCGCACGCCGTACCGGCGAGCCTCGTAACTGGCGGAGGTGACGACCGACCGCCCCTCCTTGTTGCCGACGATGATCGGCAGACCGCGCAGCTCGGGCCGTTCCAAGAGCTCGACCGAGACGAAGAACGCGTCCATGTCGACATGGAGGATGGGGGTACCGCTGTCGTCGGCATCGTGCGCCGAGACGCGACGAGACGCTCCATCCTGCCGACTCATGCCTCCATTGTCGCAGTCGCCTCCGACACGCTCTCCACAGGGGCCGAGGCGGGAGGGCCCGGCGACGCTAGGCTGTCCGGCGATGAGCACGCGAACGCGGACCGGGTCGGCCCCGGCGGTCCCAGACCTCTCCGGGCGGGACCTCGCCCTCGACCTCGTGCGCGTCGCCTGCGTCGTCACGGTGGTCGTCGTCCACCTCCTGATGGTCGCCGTGGCGGTCGAGCCGGACGGCGCGATCGGCATCTCCCGGGCGCTCGAGCAGCAGCCGTGGTTCGATACGGGCACCTGGTTCGGCCAGATCATGCCGATGTTCTTCATCGTGGGCGGCTTCGCGACGATCACCGGCTGGCGCAGCACCGTCCGACGTGGTGGCGGGACCAGCGACTTCCTCCGGTCCCGGGTCTTCCGACTCGCCCTGCCGACGATCCCGGTCCTGCTCTTCCTCGCCGCAGGGCTGTGGCTCGCCGGGGCGCTCGCTGTCGACCCCGCCATCATCGAGGCCGTCGCCGCCGGCGTCGGCTCCCCGCTCTGGTTCCTGGCCGCCTACCTGCTGTGCCAGGCGGTCGCGCCCTTCCTGGCCACCTGGCACGACCGCAACCCCGTCCTGACCTGTGCGGCCCTGCTGGCCGGCGTGATCCTCGTCGACGTCGTCCGGTACTCGACCGGCCTCCTCGGCATCGGTCTCGTCAACCTGGTGTTCGTCTGGCCGCTGCTGCAGCAGTTCGGGTTCTTCCTGGCCGATGGTCGTCTCCGCACCGTCCCTCGCCTCGTCCTCGTGGCCGTGGTGCTCGTCTCCTACGGTGCGCTCGTGCCGATCACGACCTGGCTGCCGTACTCGACCAGCATGCTCGGCAACCTCAACCCACCGACCCTCCCCCTCGTCGTCCTCGGCGTCGGGCAGCTCGCCCTGCTCGCCCTGGTGCACCCGCTGCTCACGGCGATCATGCGGACCCGCGCCGCGCGAGCCGTCGTCTTCCTCATCGGGTCCCGGCTGATGACGGTGTACCTCTGGCATCTCCCCCTGATCATCGCGGTCGCCGGTCTCCAGCTCGCCCTCGGCATCCCCTTCGCGGAACCGCTGAGCGCGGCATGGTGGTGGACCCGACCGGTCGTGCTGCTCGTCGTCGCGGTCCTGCTCGCGGGCGTCGGCACACTCCTCGGCCGCGTCGAGCACCCCCGCAAGCTGCGCCTCGACCCGGAGCGCAAGCCGACACACGTCGCCGTGTGGATCGCGCTCACGAGCGCCTTCATCATGCCCTTCGCGGAGATCTCCCACCCGCTCACCGCCGCGATGGCGGCTGCCGGCGCTGTCGGCTCGATCATCGCGGTCGTGCTTCTGAACCCGACCCGTCGGCCGGTCGAGCGCGTCGCGAGCGGATCAGACCAGGCCGTGGACCAGCGGCCGTAGCCATTCGCGGAAGGCCTCCCGGTCGTCCCGGAGCGACTCACTGACCACGATCGTGTCGGGCGCGACCACCCAGGCCCCCGGTCGGCAGATCGGAAGCACCTCGAGGTCCAACCGGAACGAGCTGGATTGCCGACGCAACTCGAACTGGCGCTCGCGGATGAGTTCGTAGACGTCGGTGAGACGGCTCGGCGATCGACCTGCGAGCGCGCGTTCGTACTCACGGATACGAGCCGACGCCCATCGGTGCGCCTCGTCGTACGCCCGGTAGGCGAGCTCCTGCAGGTCGAGGGCTCGATCGAACACCTCGAAGTGTGGTGGACGGACCTCGGCCATGAAGAGGCGCGTGTCGCGACGAGCGATCCCGGTCCACCAGCCGTCGAACTGGACCGCGAGCGCGTCGAGGTCGAGGCCGGCGACGTCGATCCGCTCCAGCCCCGGCGTGACGGCGGGAAGCTGCGCGACGCATCGCTCCCCGAGCCCTGCCATGTCGCGGAACGCGAGCGCCAGCATGAGAGCCATCGGAGCGTCTTCCGTGACCTGCCACCGCATGGTGCCTTCGACCAGCATGGCGGAAGTGTATGCCGGGCCAGCAGTCGGCACCAGGGCTTCCCCTGGCCGACGACATCGGGCCCGTGCCGCCGTCGTCGACGCTGGCACGGGCCCGATGGTGCAGCAGTGACCGCTACTGCGAGGCGCGTTCCAGGACGAGTTCGCGCACACGTGCCGCATCGGCCTGTCCGCGCATCGCCTTCATCACGGCGCCGATGACCGCGCCGGCCGCCTGGACCTTGCCGTCGCGGATCTTGGCGAGGACGTCAGGCTGAGCGGCCAGTGCCTCGTCGATGGCGGCGATCAGCGGACCGTCGTCGGACACGAGCGCGAGACCGCGAGCGTCGATGACCTCCTGAGGAGTGCCCTCCCCGTCGATGACGCCCTCGAGCACCTGGCGCGCGAGCTTGTCGTTGAGCGTTCCGTCCTCGACGAGCGCAGCGAGTGCCGCGACGTGCTCGGGCGACACGAGGCTCGTCGCCTCGACGTCGCGCTGGTTCGCGATCCGCGAGATCTCACCCGTCCACCACTTCCGTGCGGCTGCCGGAGCGGCGCCGGCCTCGACGGTGGCCGTGATCTCGTTCAGCAGACCACCGTTCACGACGTCCTGGAACTCCAGGTCGGTGAAGCCCCACTCGCTCTTCAGCCGACGGCGGCGGACCGCCGGCTGCTCGGGCAGGGCCGCTCGGAGTTCCTCGATGAGTTCGGGCGACGGCACGACCGGGAGCAGGTCGGGCTCCGGGAAGTACCGGTAGTCGTCGGCGTCACTCTTCGGCCGGCCGGCCGACGTGGCCCCGGTGTCCTCGTGCCAGTGCCGCGTCTCCTGGACGATGGACCCGCCGTCCTTAAGGATCGCCGCCTGCCGCTGGATCTCGTAGCGGACGGCGCGCTCGACGGAACGCAGGGAGTTCACGTTCTTCGTCTCCGTGCGCGTACCGAGCTTCTCCTGGCCGCGAGGGCGCAGCGAGATGTTCGCGTCGCAGCGGAGGTTCCCACGCTCCATCTTCGCGTCGGAGATACCGAGCGCCACGACGATGTCGCGGATCGCGGAGACGTAGGCCTTCGCGATCTCGGGCGCCCGGTGCTCGGTGCCGTAGATCGGCTTCGTGACGATCTCGACGAGCGGCACACCCGCGCGGTTGTAGTCGACGAGCGAGTACTCGGCACCCTGGATACGGCCGGTGGAACCGCCGATGTGCGTGAGCTTGCCGGCGTCCTCCTCCATGTGCGCGCGCTCGATCGGCACCGTCACGATGGTGCCGTCGGCCAGCTCGACGTCGACCGAGCCCTCGAAGGCGATCGGCTCGTCGAACTGCGAGATCTGGTAGTTCTTCGCGAGGTCGGGGTAGAAGTAGTTCTTCCGTGCGAACCGGCTCGAGGGTGCGATCGAGCAGCCGAGGGCGAGCCCGAGGCTGATCGAGTACCGCACCGCCTGCTCGTTCACGACCGGGAGCGACCCGGGCAGACCGAGGCAGACCGGCGAGATGTTCGTGTTCGGAGCGTCGCCGAAGCCGTTCGGTGCCGAAGAGAACATCTTCGTCTTGGTGTTCAGCTCGACGTGCACCTCGAAGCCGAGCACCGGCTCGTACAGTTCGAGGGCTTCTTCGTAGGAGAGGAGCTTGTCCTTGGCCATGGGTTACCGACCTCCGAGAGCGGGTGCCTGCGAGATGAGGGTGTGCCCCCACGTCGATTCGAGGAGCGCCTCGAGGGCGGCGCCGACCCGGTAGAGCCTGGCGTCCTCCCGTGCTGGCGCCATAAACTGGATGCCGACGGGCAGACCGTCTTCGGGCGCGAGACCGATCGGCACGCTGATGCCGGGCACGCCGGCGAGGTTCGCCGGGATGGTGGTGACGTCGTTCAGATACATCGCCAGCGGGTCGTCGATGCGCTCGCCCAGCTTGAACGCCGTCGTCGGGGCGCTCGGGCTCACGAGGACGTCGACCTGGTCGAACGCCGCCGCGAAGTCGCGCTGGATGAGCGTCCGGACCTTCTGGGCGCTGCCGTAGTAGGCGTCGTAGTAGCCCGCGCTGAGCGCGTAGGTGCCGAGGATGATCCGTCGCTTCACCTCGGGACCGAAACCGGCCTCGCGCGTCGCGGACATGACCTGCTCGACCGTGCCGCCACCCTCGGGCGTGACCCGCATCCCGAAGCGCACCGAGTCGAACTTCGCGAGGTTGCTCGACGCTTCGGCCGGGAGGATGAGGTAGTAGGCGGCGACGGCGTACTCGAAGTTCGGAGCGGAGACCTCGACGATCTCGGCACCGTTCGCCTCGAGGACCGCGAGCGCCTCCTGGAAGCGGCTCTTCACACCGGCCTGGAAGCCTTCACCGTTGAGCTCGGTGACGACGCCGACCCGCAGACCGCGCAGCACGTCGCCACGCGCGCCCTCGCGGGCCGCAGCGGCCATCGAGGGCCACGCGTCGCGGAGCGAGGTGGAGTCGAGGGCGTCGTGCCCGGCGATGACGTCGTGGAGGAGGCCCGAGTCGAGGACCGTGCGGCTGACCGGTCCGACCTGGTCGAGCGAGGAGGCGAGTGCGATCGCCCCGTAGCGGCTGACCGCGCCGTAGGTGGGCTTCACGCCGACCGTGCCGGTCACGTGCGCCGGCTGGCGGATGGACCCACCGGTGTCGCTGCCGAGGGCGATGGGCGCCTCGAACGCGGCGACCGCGGCAGCGGAGCCACCGCCGGAACCGCCGGGGATGCGGTCGAGGTCCCACGGGTTGTGGGTCGGGCCGTACGCCGAGTGCTCCGTGCTCGAGCCCATGGCGAACTCGTCCATGTTCGTCTTGCCGAGCGGCACGAGACCGGCGGCACGTGACCGCGCGACGACGGTCGCGTCGAAGGGCGACAGGTACCCCTCGAGGATCTTGCTCCCCGAGGTGGACGGCATGTCCGTCGTCACCAGGACGTCCTTGATGGCGAGCGGGACGCCCGCCAGCTCGCCGAGGTCCTCGCCAGCGGCACGGCGTGCGTCGATGTCGGCGGCGACGTCGAGCGCGTGGTCCGACACGTGGAGGAAGGCGTGGACGTCGCCGTCGACCTGCGCGATGCGGTCGAGGTGCGCCTGGGTGGCTTCGACGCTGGAGACCTCGCCCGCGCGGAGCTTGCTCGACAGCTCCGCTGCCGTGAGACCGATCAACCCGCTCACTGCTCCTCCCCCAGGATCGCCGAGACCTTGAAGCGGCCGTCGGCCGATTCCGGCGCGTTCTGCAGCGCCTGTTCGCGCGTGAGCGTGTTGCCGACGACGTCGTCGCGGTACACGTTCTCGAGCGGGATCGGGTGGCTCGTCGCCGGGACGTCAGGCGTGGCCACCTGCTGCACCTTCTGGATGTTGTCCACGATGGAGTCGAGCTCCGTCGTGAGGTGGGCGATCTCGTCCTGGCTCAGGGCGATTCGAGCGAGGTTCGCGAGATGCGCGACCTGCTCGGTAGTGATTTCCGACATGCGTCTCCCGTACGTGTAGCGGTGGCGGTCGCTCCAGTCTATTCGCCAGGGACGTGGTCGTCCGTCGGGCTCCGCCCCTACAGTGGAACGGTGACCCAGAACGACTCGAGCAGCCGTCCCCGTCCCCCGCACGAGCGTCCGTGGCTCGCGAGCTACGCCGCCGACGTGCCGGACGACATCCCCGAGCAGACCGGCAGCCTCGGCGATCTCGTCGAGGCCTCGGCGGCGAGCTACCCGGACGCGGTCGCGCTGGAGTTCTTCGGGTCCACCACCACCTACACGGAGCTCGAGGCGCTGATCGCCCGTGCCGCCGCGGGCCTGCGCGCACTCGGTGTCCGGGCGGGCGACCCCGTCGCCCTCATGCTCCCGAACTGCCCGCAGCACATCGTCGCGTTCTACGCCGTCCTCAGGCTGGGCGCCGTCGTCATCGAGCACAATCCGCTCTACACCCCCAAAGAGCTCCGCCACCAGTTCGAGGACCACCGCGCGACGTTCGCGATCGTCTGGGACAAGGTCGCCGAGCACCTGCAGGACTTCCCGGCCGACCTGGCGGTGCACTCGCTCGTGACGATCGACGTGACCCGGGCGATGCCGCTCCACATGCGCGCCGCTCTCCGTCTGCCCATCCCGAAGGCGAGAGCCTCACGGGCCCAGCTCACCGCACCGGTCTCGGGCACGGTGCGGTGGGAGCAGCTCCTGACCTCGGCGCCGCTGCCGGCGAGCCACCCGAAGCCCGCGACCGACGCCCTCGCGCTCATCCAGTACACGAGCGGGACGACCGGCTCGCCCAAGGGGGCCGCACTCACCCACGGCAACCTGCTCGCGAACGCGGCGCAGTCCCGAGCCTGGGTGCCCACGGTGAAGCGCGGGGAGGCCGTCGTCTACGCGGTGCTCCCGATGTTCCACGCCTACGGCCTGACGCTCTGCCTGACCTTCGCCATGAGCATGGGCTCGCGCCTCGTCCTCTTCCCGAAGTTCGACCCGGCGCTCGTCCTCAAGGTCATGAAGAAGCGACCGCCGACCTTCCTGCCCGCCGTACCGCCCATCGCCGACCGACTCCTGACCGCGGCGACCGAGCAGGGCGTGTCGCTGCAGGGCACCGAGATCGCCATCTCGGGCGCGATGCCACTGCCGCACGACCTCGTCGTCCCGTTCGAAGCCGCGTCCGGCGGCTTCCTCGTCGAGGGCTACGGGCTCTCCGAGTGCTCACCGGTCATCTCCGCGAACCCGGTCTCGACCGCACGGAAGCCCGGGACCATCGGCCTCCCGCTGCCGAGCACCGAGGTGCGCGTCGTGGATCCCGACGACCCGGAGACCGACCGTCCGGCCGGCGAGGCGGGCGAGCTGCTCGTCCGCGGCCCGCAGGTCTTCCACGGCTACTACAACAAGCCCGAGGAGACCGCCGCCGTCCTGCTCCCAGGCGGCTGGTTCCGCACCGGCGACATCGTGTCCATCGACGAGGAGGGGTTCATGACCGTCGTCGACCGGATCAAGGAGCTCATCATCACCGGCGGGTTCAACGTGTCGCCGAGCGAGGTCGAGCAGGTGCTCCGCGGACACGCGTCGGTCGCCGACGCCGCCGTCGTCGGTCTCCCCGATCCCCACTCCGGCGAGCAGGTCGTCGCGGCCGTCGTCGCGGCTCCCGGTGCCACCGTGGATCCGGATGCCCTCCGAGCCTGGGCGCGGGAGATCCTCACCCCGTACAAGGTGCCGAAGCGGGTCGTCGTCGTCGACGAACTCCCCAAGTCGCTCATCGGCAAGGTGCTGCGGCGCCAGGTCCGCGACGAGCTGCTGCAGGCCGACCAGGACTGAGCTCAGTCCGTGGGCGCCTCGTCGGCGGACGCTGCGCCCTCGGCCTCGTCCTCGGCCGGGACGTCCGGCTCGCCGAGCGCCGCCGGACCCTCGGAGACGAGCAGGGCGAACTGCTCGGCGTCGATGATCCGCAGACCGAGCGCTTCGGCCTTGGCGAGCTTCGACCCGGCACCCGGGCCGGCGGCGACGAAGTCGGTCTTCTTCGAGACGCTCGAGGCAGCCTTCCCTCCCGCCTGCACGATCGCTTCCAGCGCACCCTCCCGGGTGAAGCCCTCGAGCGAACCGGTGGCGACGACGGTGACACCCGACAGCACCCCGCCGGCCGCGACAGCGGCGCCCGGCCCCGGGTGTCCCGGAGTCGCCCACTGCACGCCCGCCGCAGTCCACTCCTCGACGATCTCGCGATGCCAGTCGACCTCGAACCAGGCGATGAGCGCATCGGCGATGATCCCGCCCACGCCGTCGACCTCCGCGAGCTCGTCGCGGGTGGCCGCACGGATGGCATCGAGCGAACCGAAGTACTCCGCGAGTGACCGGGCGGCGACCGGGCCGACGTGGCGGATGTTGAGTGCCACGAGCAACCGTGCGAGCGGGCGGGTCTTCGCGCCGTCGAGGTTGGCGAGGAGTTCGATCGCGTTCTTGGACGGCACCGAGGACTCGTCACCGTCGAACTCGGCCGCGGCGGGATCGTGCACGCCGTCCTTCTTGGCGCGTCGGCGGCGGAAGGGCGTGACGCGCTTCTCGGATCCGTCCTCGTTGAGCTTGGGCAGGCCGGTCTCGTTGTCGCGGACGATCACCGTGACCGGGAAGATGTCGGCCATCGTGAGCGAGAAGAGTCCGGCCTCGGTCGTCAGCGGTGGTTCCGCGGGCTCCACCGGCTGGGTGAGCGCCGCTGCCGCCACCTCGCCGAGCGCCTCGACGTCGAGCGCGCCACGGGAGCCGATGTGCTCGACGCGTCCGCGCACCTGCGCCGGGCAGCTCCGCGCGTTCGGGCAGCGCAGGTCGATGTCGCCCTCCTTCGCGGGGGCGAGGGTGGTACCGCACTCGGGGCAGTGCTCGGGCATGACGAACTCGCGCTCCGAACCGTCGCGGAGCTCGACCACCGGGCCGAGGACCTCGGGGATGACGTCGCCGGCCTTCCGGAGGACGACGGTGTCACCGATGAGCACCCCCTTCGCCTTCACGACGTCCTGGTTGTGCAGGGTCGCCTGACGCACCTCGCTGCCGGCGACGAGCACCTTCTCCATGACGGCGAACGGGGTGGCGCGACCGGTGCGCCCGACGCTCACGACGATGTCGAGCAGCTTCGTGTTCACCTGCTCGGGCGGGTACTTGTAGGCGATGGCCCATCGCGGAGCACGACTCGTCGCGCCGAGCTCGCCGTGGAGCGCGAGATCGTCGACCTTCACGACGACGCCGTCGATCTCGTGCTCGACGCTGTCGCGGTGGGCGCCGAAGTACTCGATGAACTCCGCCGCACCGGTCGCCTCGTCGTGGACCCGGTAGTGCGAGGAGGTCGGGAGCCCCCAGCTGTGCAGCAACTCGTAGACCTGTGACTGCCGAGCGACTGGTGGCTGTTCCCACGCGCCGATGCCGTGGACGAGCATCTGCAGGCGGCCGAGCCGGTCGTGCATGAGTGCGAGCTGGGCCGGGTTCTTGCTCTCCGCCTTCTGGCGCAGGGAACCGCTCGCCGCGTTGCGCGGGTTGGCGAAGACCCGTTCACCGGCCGCCGCCTGGTTGGCGTTCAGTTCGCGGAAGGCCTCGACCGGGAAGAAGATCTCGCCCCGGACCTCGACGACCTCCGGGAACTCGACCTCGGGGTCGGACGAGGTCAGTCGCTCGGGGATGGAACGGATGTACCGCACGTTCTCCGTAACGTCCTCGCCGACGACGCCGTCGCCTCGCGTGGCCGCGCTCACGAGGCGGCCGCGCTCGTACCGGAGGTTGATGGCGAGGCCGTCGATCTTCAGTTCGCAGAGGTACTGGACGGACCCTCCGGCGTCGCGCTCGACCTTGGCGGCCCAGGCGAGGAACTCCTCGATCGAGAAGACGTTGTCGAGGCTGAGCATGCGCTCGAGGTGCGTGACCGGGGCGAACAGCGTGGTCTCGGCGCGCCCGCCGACGGTCTGGGTGGGGCTGTCCTGGCTCTGCAGCTCGGGGAACAGACGCTCGAGCTCCTCGAGCCGCCGGAGCATCGCGTCGTACTCCTCGTCGGAGGCGAGCGACTCGTCTCGCTCGTAGTACGCGTCGCGGAGCTCGAGGATGCGCGAGGTGAGTTCCTCGGCCTCGGTCGATGCCTGCTGGAGGGTCTGTCCGGTGCTGTTCGCCACGGCGTCCAGTCTACGAGCGGCGTCCGACACCGGCGGGCGCTTGACACCCGGCACGTCCTCCCGGATGTGCGCAACGGGGTCGGGGCGGGTCTCATCGAGGAGTAGGGTGTCGCAGTGCCGCAGGAACCATGCGCGCGGAATCGGAGGAACCATGTCCCAGTCCAGCAGTCCGGGAACGGGGGCGGCTCCTACCAGCAAGCAGCTGACCGCGCGCGTCATCGGCATCTCCGTCTCGGCCGCGGTCGGTGGCTTCCTCTTCGGATTCGACTCATCCGTGGTGAACGGCGCGGTCGACGCGATGCAGGACCACTTCGCGCTCAGTGAGGCGCTCATCGGCTTCGCGGTCGCGTCAGCGCTGCTCGGTTGCGCGCTCGGCGCCTACCTCGCGGGCCGGATCGCCGACAGCCGCGGTCGCATCTTCACGATGCTGCTCGGTGCAGGCCTGTTCTTCGTCTCCTCCTTCGGAGCCGGCTTCGCCTTCTCCCCCTGGGACCTCGTCATCTGGCGCATCGTCGGCGGGCTCGGTATCGGCATCGCCTCGGTCGTGGCTCCGGCGTACATCGCGGAGATCGCACCGAGCGCCATCCGGGGCCGGCTCGCCTCGCTGCAGCAGCTCGCCATCACGCTCGGCATCTTCGCCGCGCTCCTGTCCGACTCCGTGCTGGCGGGCGCCGCCGGCGGCGCGTCGAACCCGCTGTGGTTCGGCGTCGAGGCCTGGCGCTGGATGTTCATCGCGTGCGCACTCCCGGCCGTGGTCTACGGCGTGCTGGCGATGCGGCTCCCCGAGTCGCCCCGGTTCCTCGTCCGCAAGGGCAAGTCGGACGAGGCCCGTCGGATCTTCGCGACCGTCTGGCCACAGGAAGAGGTGGATCGCGCCGTCAAGCTCGCCGAGCAGGCGGTGAAGGACGATGAGCAGCAGAAGAAGGCGACCCTCTGGGGCGGACGCTTCGGGCTCCTGCCGATCGTCTGGATCGGCATCATCCTGTCGATCTTCCAGCAGTTCGTCGGCATCAACGTGATCTTCTACTACTCGACGACGCTGTGGAAGGCCGTCGGGTTCCAGGAGTCCGATTCGCTCCTCATCTCGGTCATCACCTCGGTGACGAACGTCGCGGTCACCATCGTCGCCATCCTGCTCGTGGACCGCATCGGTCGACGGCCGATCCTCCTCGCGGGCTCCATCGGCATGACGGTCTCGCTCGGTGCGATGGCGATCGCGTTCACACAGTCGGTGACCGACAGCGCCGGCGAGGTGTCGTTGCCCCAGCCGTGGGGGACGATCGCCCTCGTGGCCGCCAACGTGTTCGTGGTCGCGTTCGGCGCGTCGTGGGGACCGCTCGTCTGGGTGCTCCTCGGCGAGATCTTCCCGAACCGCCTGCGCGCGAAGGCACTCGGTGTCGCGGCGATGGCGCAGTGGATCGCGAACTTCCTCATCACGGTCAGCTTCCCGGCCCTCGCCGCGTTCTCCCTGCCGGTGACCTACGGCATGTACGCGCTGTTCGCGCTCCTCTCGTTCGTCTTCGTCCTCGCGAAGATCCCTGAGACGAACGGCCTGACGCTCGAGGAGGCGGAGACCCTCTTCGTCAAGAAGCCCAAGAAGTCCAAGGCGGGCGCACCGTCCCGATCCTGAGACCGACGCGGAACGCCCGACGAGCCTGGCTCGTCGGGCGTTCCGTCGTTCCGGGGTCGTCAGGCGGAGGCGGCGGCTCCGACGGGTACCGCGCTGACGGTGCGGTCGATCGTGAACTGACCGAGGACGCGCGTCCCGCTGTACAGCACGGCGGTCTGTCCGGGAGCGACGCCGTCGAGCGGCGTCTCCGGGTGGACGACGAGTTCACCACCGACGAGCGTCAGCGCGGCGGGGACCGGGTCCGCGTGCGCACGGATCTGGACGTCGCACGGGATCGGTTCGGCACCGACCTCCGGAGCCCTCCCAGCCCAGGTGAAGCGCGAGCCGGCGATCTCGCCGATGGCGAGCGCCTCCTTCGGCCCGACGACGACCGTGTTGTCCTTCGGACGCACCTCGAGGACGAAGCGGGGACGTCCGTCCGGCGCCGGCACGCCGAGGTGCAGGCCCTTGCGCTGGCCGACGGTGAACGCGTGGGCACCCTCGTGCGAACCGACGACGGCTCCGTCGCGGTCGAGGACCTGGCCGGTCTCGGTACCGACCCGCTCCCCCAGCCAGCCCTTCGTGTCGCCATCGGGGATGAAGCAGATGTCGTGGCTGTCGGGCTTGTTCGCCACCGTGAAGCCGCGCTCAGCGGCCTCGGCACGGACCTCGGCCTTCGACGGCGTCGCCCCGAGCGGGAACATCGAGTGCGCGAGCTGTTCGGCGGTGAGCACGCCCAGGACGTACGACTGGTCCTTCGCCCAGGCACTCGCCCGGTGCAGTTCTCGATCACCCTCGGGGCTCGTGACGATCGTGGCGTAATGGCCGGTCACGACCGCGTCGAACCCGAGGTCGAGCGCCTTCTCGAGCAATGCGGCGAACTTGATCTTCTCGTTGCATCGCATACACGGGTTCGGGGTCCGGCCGGCGCGGTACTCGGCGATGAAGTCGTCGACCACGTCGAGCTTGAAGCGCTCCGAGAAGTCCCACACGTAGTACGGGATGCCGATCAGGTTCGCCGCACGCTGGGCGTCCATCGAGTCCTCGATGGTGCAGCACCCGCGACTGCCGGTCCGGAGCGTACCCGGCATCCGGCTGAGCGCCAGGTGGACGCCGACCACCTCATGGCCCGCGTCGACGGCGCGTGCCGCTGCCACGGCGGAGTCGACTCCGCCACTCATCGCTGCCAGAACTTTCACCGGGCAAGTCTATGCGCCAGCCGCCGGACGGCCACCCGCAAGCAGCGACGGGAGGGCTGCTCAGGGACGAGCGCCCAGTGCCGTGTCGCGGTCGGCGGAACCGGCCCGACTCGCCTGCGCGTACGCGCGCGGCAGCGCCTGGAGGAAGTCGTCCACGTCGCCCTCGGTCGTCGTCCGGCCCAGCGTGATCCGGAGGACCGATCGGGCCTCGGTCTCCGGGCGTCCCATCGCGAGCAGGACATGCGACGGTTCCGGGACGCCGGCCTGGCAGGCGGAACCCGTCGAGACCGCCACCCCTGCGAGGTCGAGCAGGAAGAGCATCGAGTCCCCCTGTGCGCCGGGGAACACGAAGTTCGCGTTCGACGCGAGTCGCTCGCTGGGATCACCCGTCAGCTCGGCCTCCGGAACGGTCGCCCGCACGCCGGCCACGAGTCGGTCGCGCAAGGCGCTGAGACGCTCCTGTTCCGCGGTCCGCTCGAGCGCCATGAGCTCTGCGGCGACGGCGAATCCGACGGCTGCCGCGACGTCCTGCGTGCCGGAGCGGAGTCCGCGTTGCTGTCCGCCACCGTGCTGCAAGGGCTCGACCACGGCTGCGCGACTCACGACCAGGGCTCCGATCCCCACGGGACCACCGATCTTGTGCGCGGAGACGCTGAGCGCGACGAGACCACCGGCACCGACGGATCCGGATGCGGCGCGAAGGTCGGCGAGGTCGATGGGGAGGTGTCCGTAGGCCGAGACCGCGTCCAGGTGGAACGGCACCTCGGACGCTGCGGCGAGCGCCGCCAGCCGGACGACGGGCTGGATGGTGCCGACCTCGTTGTTCGCCCAGAGCGCCGTCGCCACGGCGATGTCGGGGCCGTGGTCGGCGAAGTGCGCGGCCGCCGTGTCGAGTGAGACCCGGCCGAGGTCGTCGAGCGGGATCCAGAGCGGGGATGCACCCTCGTGGCGCTCGAGCCACTCGACGGTGTCGAGCGTGGCGTGGTGCTCCCCCGCGGGTGCGAGCACGGCGGCGCGGCGTCGATCCTGCTGGCGGTGCCAGTAGAGACCCTTGAGGGCGAGGTTGATGGATTCGGTGCCGCCGGAGGTGAAGACGAGTTCGATGGGGTCGCATCCGAGGGTCGCCGCGACCCGCTCACGTGCCTCTTCGAGGAGGCGGCGGGCCTGTTGCCCGGGGCCGTGGATGGAGGCCGGGTTGCCGACGGTCGCCATCGCGGACGCGTAGGCCTCGATCACCTCGGATCGCACCGGGGTCGTCGCGGCGTGGTCCAGGTACACCACCATGCCGCTCCTCCCCTCGCCGCGTTGTCCGCGGATCTTCGCGCACTCCCGCACTCACTACTGTAGAACCCATGAACGCTGGTGACCCCTTCCACGATCTCGGCGTCCGCCTCGGCCCGTCCGGTGGTGAGCTCCGTGTGTGGTCCGAGCATGCGGATGCCCTCGAACTCGTGATCTTCGACGACAAGGATCTGAACTGGATCACCCACTCGGTCGAGATGACCCGCGACGACGACGGTGTCTGGAGTGGGAGTTCCGAGGAGCTGGTGCTCGGCCGACGCTATGCGGTCCGCGCCTCCGGGCCGTCCTCGCCGAACAACGCCTTCGACCCGAGCCTCCTGCTGCTCGACCCCTACGCCCGCGGCCTCGCCCGGGTGTCGGCAGAGCAGTGGCGGTCCGTCGTCGTCGACGACGCGTTCGACTGGGGCGGTGTGCAGAAACCCCGTGTCCCGCTCGACCGGACCGTCGTGTACGAGGCGCACGTCAAGGGGCTGAGCAAGCTGCACCCCGACGTGCCGGAGGAGCTGCGGGGCACGTACGCGGGCCTCGCCCACCCCGCGATGATCGCGCATCTGCACGACCTCGGGGTGACGAGCGTCGAACTGCTTCCGGTGCACGCGTTCACCTCTGAGCAGCGTCTCATCAAGCAGGGCCTCGTCAACTACTGGGGCTACAACACCCTGAACTTCTTCAGTCCACACGCCTCCTACGCGACGAAGACGGCGCAGGCGGGAGGCGCGGACGAGGTCCTCCGCGAGTTCAAGGGCATGGTGAAGCTGCTGCACGAGGCCGGCCTCGAGGTCATCCTCGACGTCGTCTACAACCACACCGCCGAAGAGGGGCCCGGCGGCCCCCGCACGAGCTTCCGCGGCATCGACAACGCGACCTACTACCGTCAGGACGCCACCGGCGCCTACATCGACGTGACGGGCTGCGGCAACACCGTGGACTTCGGCCACCCGGTCCCCCAACAGCTCGTGCTCGACTCGTTGCGGTACTGGGCGGACGAGGTGCAGATCGACGGCTTCCGGTTCGACCTCGCTGCGACGCTCGGTCGGAACGAGGCGGTCGAGTTCACGCCCGACCACCCCCTGCTCGAGGCGATCGTCCACGACCCGTCGCTCGTCGACGCGAAGATGATCGCCGAGCCCTGGGACGTCGGGATGGGCGGCTGGCAGACGGGGAACTTCCCCGCCGGGTGGCACGAGTGGAACGACCGGTACCGGGATCGCGTCCGCAACTTCTGGCTCTCCGACATCGACTACGCGAGACGGGCGGACGCCCCTGTCGGGATCGGTGGGTTCGCGACCCGTCTGGCCGGATCGAGCAACACCTTCTCCGCTGAGCGCGGTCCGCTGGCCTCCGTCAACTTCATCACGGCCCACGACGGGTTCACCCTGGCCGACCTCGTCTCGTACGACGTCAAGCACAACGTCGGGAACGGCGAATCCAACCGCGACGGGACGGACAACAACCGTTCCTTCAACCACGGTGCCGAGGGCCCGACGGACGACCCCGCGATCCTCGCCGCTCGTCGCAAGGCGATGCGGAACCTGCTCGGCACGCTCCTGCTGTCGGCGGGTGTCCCGATGCTCACGGCTGGCGACGAGTTCGGGCGGAGTCAGCGCGGCAACAACAACGCCTACTGTCACGACTCCGAACTGACGTGGGTCGGGTGGACGAGGGAGCCCTGGCAGGACCAGTTGCTCGCACACAGCCGCCGGCTCCTCGAACTGCGCCGCGAACACCCCGCCCTCCGACCGGAGCATTTCGCCGCCGCCGGGACGACGGTGCCCGGCGCGAGCGTCATGGACTGGTTCGACGCGTCTGGCGGGACCATGAGCACCGAGGACTGGACGAGTCCACGGAACCGGACGTTGCAGTTCTTCTCGACGAGCACGCCGGAGTCCGAGGAGCTCGACCGCGTGCTGCTCATCGTGCACGGCGTCGAGCAGCCGGTCGAGGTCACCTTGCCCCAGCACGAGGGCGTGACCGCGTTCGTGCGCATCTGGAACTCCGCAGACGACGCACCGACGTCCGAGGAGGAGCAGTTCGTCCCCGGCCAGACGGTCCCGGTCTCGGCCACGTCGATGCAGCTCTTCCGAGCCGTCTGACGATGGCGAAACGGAGGGCCGAGGGCGGTGGTGGCACCCCGGCGACGGTGACGTTGACCTCGCTGGGCATCCCGTTCACCCCGCGCTCCTACCGACACGATCCGTCGGTGACGGCCTTCGGGCTCGAAGCAGCCGCAGCGCTCGGGGTCGACCCGCCCAGGGTGCTCAAGACCCTGCTGGCGGAGGTGGACGGGTCGCTCGTCGTCGCGATCGTCCCGGTCACCGACCAACTCGACCTCAAGGCGCTCGCGACGGCCCTCGGCGGGAAGCGGGCGACGATGGCGGACCCCGCCGTCGCCGAGCGCAAGACGGGCTACGTGGTCGGCGGCATCAGCCCGATCGGGCAACGCACCACGCTCCCGACGGTGCTCGACGAGAGCGCCTTCGAGCACGAGACGGTGTTGGTCTCGGGTGGTCGGCGCGGGTTCGACCTCGAACTCGCCCCATCAGACCTCGGATCGGCCGTGTCCGCCGTCGTCGCGCGGATCGCCAGATAGTCGGATCCCTCGGCGCGCCGGTCCGGGGGTCGTACCGGCGCGTCGGGAGAGATCGCCCTACTGGTCCGCCACGGCGACGAGCCCGAGTTCCGCGGGGGTGAGGAGCAGCTCGTGTCTCGGCACGATGCGCACCGTGTACCCGAACCCGCCGGCCCGATCGAGGGGAAGCGTCCCGGCGTACTCGAGTGTGTGCTCCGGCCGACTCGTCGACGGGGACTGCTGCTGCTCGAGCGGCTGCGTCCGGATGTCGAGCAGTTCACCCCCGGCACCGGGCACCCCGTAGACCACCTCGACGGTCACGTCCTCGGGTGACAGCGATCCCAGTTGGACGTAGGCGCGCAGCCGCAGCACGTCACCGACCTGCGGGACCGCGTCGACACCGCCGCTCTCGACATGGGCGACCGCCAGCTGTGGCCAGGCCTCGCGCACCCGCTGCTTGTAGGCTGCCAGCTCGCGTGCCCGCTGCTGATCGGACGCGTTCAGCTCGCGCTCCATCGCCGCCGCCGGGAGGTACATGCGCTCCGTGTACTCGCGGACCATGCGGTCGGCGCTGAGCGGTTCGGACAGCGTCGAGATCGTGTGTCGCACCATCTGCATCCAGCGCTGCGGCAGCCCGTCGTCCTCGCGCTCGTAGAACCGCGGTACCAGCTGGTGCTCGAGGATCTCGTACAGTGCCGTGGCCTCGAGGGCGTCGCGTTCCTCGTCGTCCGCCGCCCCGTCCGCCGACGGGATGACCCAACCGTTCTCGCCGTCCGCGTACTCGTTCCACCATCCGTCGAGGATCGACAGGTTCAGTGCTCCGTTGAGTGCGGCCTTCATACCGGAGGTCCCGCAGGCCTCGAGGGGACGCAGCGGGTTGTTCAACCACACGTCACAGCCGGGGTAGAGCGTCTTGGCCATCCCGATGCCGTAGTCCGGTAGGAAGACGATGCGCGATCGGAGCTCGGGATCCTGGGCGAACTGTACGAGGCGCTGGATGAGCCGCTTGCCGTCGTCGTCCGCCGGGTGTGCCTTGCCCGCGACGACGATCTGGACGGGCCGTTCGGGGTGGAGCAGGATCGCGCGCAGTCGGTCGGGATCGCGCAGCATGAGGGTGAGCCGCTTGTAGCTCGGCACCCGCCGGGCGAACCCGATCGTCAACACCTCGGGGTCGAGCAGTTCGTCGATCCAGGACGGGAGCACCGCTTGCGGGTTCTGGGTCCGATACCCGTCGGCGATCCGGCGCCGCACGTCGGCGACGAGGCGCTCCCGCATCCCGTGCTTGCGCGACCAGAGCTCGGCGTCCGGGAGCGACGGATCGGACCAGTCCGCCCGACTCGTGTCGGTCGTCCCCCACCGGTCCACGGCGAGGTCGACGAGCGACGGATCCGTCCAGCTCGGGGCGTGGACGCCGTTCGTGATGGACGTGATCGGCACGTCCGAGACGTCGAAGCCGGGCCAGAGCCCTCGGAACATCGCGCGGCTCACCTCACCGTGCAACCGACTGACGCCGTTCGCGCGCTGCGCCAGACGCAGGCCCATGATCGCCAGGTTGAAGACGTCGGCCGAGCCGCCGTTCGCCGTCTCGTCGCCGAGTGCGAGGGCGTCCTGTGCGGCGACGCCCGGGAGCAGGTCACCGCTGAAGTACCGCGTGATCACCTCGCGGTCGAACCGGTCGATCCCGGCCGGAACGGGGGTGTGCGTCGTGAAGACGGTCCCGCCCCGCACGAGCTGCAGCGCCTCGTCGAAGGAGAGCCCGTTGCCGACGAGGTCGCTGATCCGCTCGAGTCCCAGGAAACCGGCATGGCCTTCGTTGGAGTGGTAGACCTGCGGCAGCGCGTGGTCCGTGAGCTCGCTCCACTGCTTGATCGCTCGGACGCCGCCGATGCCGAGGAGGAGTTCCTGCAGGAGGCGGTGCTCGCCGCCACCGCCGTACAACCGGTCCGTCACGCCGCGCAGGTCGGCGACGTTCTCCGGGATGTCCGTGTCGAGCAGCAGCAGTGGCACCCGACCGACCTCGGCGATCCAGACCCGTGCCGACAGGCTCCGGTCGTCCGGGAGCGCCAGGGTGACGGTGACCGGTGTCCCGTCCGGCTCCCGGAGCACCGTGACCGGGAGTCCGTCGGGGTCCTGCACGGGATAGGACTCCTGCTGCCAGCCGTCGTTCGTGATCGACTGCGCGAAGTATCCGGAGCGGTAGAGGAGGCCCACGCCGACGAGCGGCACCCCCAGGTCGGAAGCGCTCTTCAGGTGGTCGCCGGCGAGGATGCCGAGTCCGCCCGAATACTGCGGCAGGGCCGCGGCGATACCGAACTCGGGCGAGAAGTAGGCGATCGTCTGCGGTTTCGGGTCCGGAAGACCCTGGTACCACCGCGGCTCCTCCAGGTACCGGCGGAGGTCGGCGTGCAAGGCGTCGGCGCGGCCGACGAAGTCCGCATCGGCGGCGAGTTCCGCCAGTCGCTCCGGTGTCACGAGTCCGAGGCCGCTGATCGGATCGTGGTCGGACTCGCGCCAGACGTCCGGTGCGATCTCGTCGAACAGGCGCTGCGTCGGCTCGTGCCACGACCACCGCAGGTTCGCAGCGAGGGCCGTGAGCGAGGTCAGGGACTCGGGGATGAGCGCGCGGACGGTAAACCTGCGGATAGCCTTCACGCGCTCACTCTATGGCAACCGCAGCGGCCGCTCAGGACACGGCCGCGCCCGAGGCCTTAGCATGACGCGCGACACCCCGCGCGCCCCTTCATCGGTGGTCGTTTCGCGGTACGGTCGGACCAGTGGCACCGAAGGAGATGGAACGCACTATGCCGAAGTCAGTACCGCAGTCCTCCACCGTCGACGACGCCGGACCGGTGTCGCTCACGCTGTCCCCGAGCATCGGGCGCATCCCGATCCTGGATCCGACGCCCTCGGTCGAAGGTGGCCGTTGGCCGGCCAAGGCGTTCTCGGGCGAGGTGGTGCCGTTCGGCGCGACCGCGTTCCGCGAAGGGCACGACCTCATCGGCGTCGAGCTCCTGTTGACCGACCCGCGCGGGAAGACGGTCGCGCATCGGATGTCCCCCGGCGCCCCGGGCACGGACCGATTCGAGGTCGAGGTCCAACTCGCGACGGAGGGCCCCTGGCGGTACCAGGTCCGCGCCTTCGCCGACGAGTTCGCGACCTGGGAGCACAACGCCCGGGTCAAGATCGAGGCCGGTGTCGACGTCGAGCTCATGTACCTCATCGGCGCCGAACTCCTCGAGCGCGCCGCTACGGACAAGCTCCGCCCGGCGAAGGACCGCCGCTTCCTCACCGCCGCCGCCAAGCTCCTCCGCGACACCGAGGCCGAGCCGGAAGCCCGGTTCGCGGTGCTCGACGATCCAGAACTCCTGGTAATCGCCGACCGTCGGCCGTTCGCCGGTCTCGCGAGCACGAGCGACGAGCGCGTGGTCCGCGTCGAGCGCACCCGGGCCGGCGTCGGTTCCTGGTACGAGTTCTTCCCGCGGTCGGAGGGTGCCGAGCGGAACCCGGACGGCTCCTGGACGTCGGGCACTTTCCGCAGCGCAGCCGGTCGGTTGCCGGCCGTCGCCGCGATGGGGTTCGACGTCCTCTACCTGCCGCCAATACACCCGATAGGCGTGACGTTCCGCAAGGGACCGAACAACACCCTCACACCCGGCGAGCACGACCCGGGCTCCCCCTGGGCGATCGGTGGTGCCGCGGGCGGTCATGACGCGATCCATCCCGACCTCGGCACGGAGAAGGACTTCGTCGCCTTCGTCCGCCAGGCGAAGAAGGTCGGTCTGGAGGTCGCCCTCGATCTCGCCCTGCAAGCGTCGCCGGACCACCCCTGGGTGATCGAGCACCCCGAGTGGTTCACGACCCTCCCCGACGGCACGATCGCGTACGCCGAGAACCCGCCGAAGAAGTACCAGGACATCTACCCGGTCAACTTCGACAACGACCCCGAGGGCATCCGGGCCGAGGTGTTGCGCATCGTCCGCCACTGGATCTCGCTCGGCGTCCGCATCTTCCGCGTCGACAACCCCCACACCAAGCCGCTCGACTTCTGGGAGTGGTTGCTCGCGACCGTCAACCGGACGGACCCCGACGTCGTGTTCCTCGCGGAGGCCTTCACCCGTCCGGCCCTGCTGCAGGGTCTGGCGAAGGTCGGGTTCCAGCAGAGCTACACCTACTTCACCTGGCGCAACACGAAGGAGGAGCTCGAGGAGTTCCTCGGTGCGGCGGCGACCGAGACCGCCGACTTCCTCCGGCCCAACCTGTTCGTCAACACGCCGGACATCCTCACCGAGTACCTCCAGTTCGGTGGCCGGGCGGCGTACAAGGTGCGTGCGGCGATCGCCGCGACCGCCGCTCCGACGTGGGGGGTCTACGCCGGGTACGAGCTCATCGAGAACGTGGCCCGTCCCGGTGCCGAGGAGAACATCGACAGCGAGAAGTTCGAGTACCGTCCGCGGGACTGGGCCGCTGCGGAAGCCGCCGGCACCTCGCTGTCGCCGTACCTCACCCTGCTCAACCGGATCCGGCGTGCGCATCCCGCCCTCCGGCAGTTGCGCAACATCAGCTTCCACTGGAGCGACGACGACCAGATCCTCGTCTTCAGCAAGCATCTCGACCAGCGGTTCACCGGGACCGGTGAGCACGACACCCTGCTCGTCGTCGCCAACCTCGATCCGCACTCGGTCCGACAGACCATGGTGCACCTCGACCAGACCGTGTTCGGTGGTGTCCCGGGCGGCAGCTTCGACGTCACCGACCTCGTCACGGGAGCCGAGTGGATCTGGTCCGACAGCAACTTCGTGCGCCTCGACGCCTTCACCGAGCCCGTGCACATCCTGAGCGTGAGGATCCGACCATGACGACCAGCCCTGTGACCCCAGACGGAGCCGCTGCACCGAAGCGCTCCGGCCGTCGAGCCGCACCGATGCCGGTCGACGCCACACCGGCGCCCCGGGAGCTCCCGCTCCCCTCCGTCGAGGACTGGATCCTCGACGCCGTCGCGGAGGGCCGCTACCACGATCCGCACGAGATCCTCGGCCAGCACCTGGTCGACCTCGGCGGGGTGAGCGACCCCCTCGTGGTCGTCCGCGCCAGACGCCCGCTGGCAGAGCAGGTGACGGCGGTGCTCGCCAACGGTGCGCGCGTCGAGCTCGCGCACGTCCGCGCCGGCATCTGGCAGGGCTTCCACGTCGACGGCATCATCGACTACACGCTCGACGCCCGCTACAGCGACGGATCGATCTGGAACGCCGACGACCCGTACCGGTTCGCGCCGTCGATCGGCGAACTCGACCTGCACCTCATCGGCGAGGGTCGCCACGAACGACTCTGGGACGCCCTCGGCGCACACGTCACCGAGCTGCGTGGGGTCACCGAGTCGGTCGCCGGCACCGCGTTCGCCGTCTGGGCACCCCACGCACGCGCGGTCCGGGTCATCGGCGACCTCAACTCCTGGGACGGCACCGCGCACGCCATGCGCAACATGGGTGCGACGGGTGTCTGGGAGCTGTTCATCCCCACCATCGGCGCCGGCGAGCTGTACCGCTTCGAGATCCTGACCCAGCGCGGCGACTGGGTCCGTCGGTCCGACCCGATGGCCCGGTTCACCGAGCGCTCCCCCGCCACCGCATCCGTGACCGGTGTCAGCGACTACCGCTGGACCGACGAGGCGTGGCTCGATCGGCGAGCCGCGAGTGATCCGCACAACGGACCCATGAGCGTCTACGAGCTCCACGTCGGCTCGTGGCGTCCCGGGCTCGGCTACCGGGACCTCGCGGACCAGCTCATCGAGTACATCGCGGAGCTCGGCTACACGCACGTCGAGTTCATGCCGCTCGCCGAGCACCCCTTCGGCGGCTCCTGGGGCTACCAGGTCACCGGCTACTACGCGCCGACGAGCCGCTTCGGTTCGAGCGACGACCTCAAGTACCTGATCGACCGTCTCCACGGCGCGGGGATCGGCGTCCTCATGGACTGGGTGCCCGGCCACTTCCCCAAGGACGAGTGGGCCCTCGCGAACTTCGACGGTCAGCCCCTCTACGAGCACCCCGACCCGCGACGTGGCGAACAGCCGGACTGGGGCACCCTCGTCTTCGACTTCGGGCAGCCCCAGGTCAAGAACTTCCTGGTGGCCAACGCCCTCTACTGGCTCGAGGAGTTCCACGTCGACGGCCTGCGCGTCGACGCCGTCGCCTCGATGCTGTACCTCGACTATTCGCGGAAGGACGGCGAGTGGCTGCCGAACGTCCACGGCGGGCGCGAGAACCTCGAAGCGATCAGTCTCCTCCAGGAGGCGAACGCGACGGCCTACCGGCGGAACCCCGGGATCGTCATGATCGCCGAGGAGTCGACGAGTTGGCCCGGCGTCACGGCGCCGACGGGCGCGGGCGGTCTCGGGTTCGGTCTGAAGTGGAACATGGGCTGGATGCACGACTCGCTCCAGTACATCGAGCACGACCCGCTCTACCGGTCACATCACCACGGCGAGATCACCTTCTCGATGGTCTACGCCTTCAGCGAGAGCTTCCTCCTGCCGATCAGCCACGACGAGGTCGTCCACGGCAAAGGCTCCCTCCTCGCGAAGATGCCCGGTGACCACTGGCAGCAACTCGCGAACATGCGCGCCTACCTCGCGTTCATGTGGGCCCACCCCGGCAAGCAGTTGCTCTTCATGGGCCAAGAGTTCGGTCAGCCCTCCGAATGGTCTGAGGAACGCGGTCTCGACTGGTGGATCCTGGACCAGCCGAGCCACCGGGCGCTGCTCGGCCTCGTGTCCCGACTCAACGCCGTGTACACGGAGCACCCGGCGCTCTGGGCCCTGGACCACGACGCCGCCGGCTTCGAATGGCTCGACGCCGGGGACGCGCAGAACAGCGTGCTCTCATTCCTGCGCTGGGACGACGACGGCAACGTGATCGCCGCACTGGTCAACTTCTCCGGCGCCCCCGTCGGCCCGTACCGGGTCGGCCTGCCTCGCGCCGGTCGGTGGGAGGAACTCCTCAACACCGACGCCGTGGAGTACGGCGGATCCGGCGTGGGCAACTACGGATCGATCGAGGCGTCGGCGTCACCGTGGGCAGGACGCCCGGCTTCCGCCGAGCTCACGCTCCCCCCGCTCGGCATGATCTGGCTCAAGCACGTCGGCTGATCAGGCTTCCGCAGCACCCGGATGCACGACGAAGGCCCGCCTCCCGAGGGAGGCGGGCCTTCGTCGTGCATCGGTCGGTCAGTAGAGGAGGCCGGTCAACCGGGCCCTGGCCTTCATGACGCGCGGATCGGTGACGCCGGCGACCTGGAAGAGCTCGAGCAGGCGCGTCCGGACGGTGTCCTTACCCGACTGGTCGAGGTCGGGGAACAGCGTCAGCAGACGGTCGAAGGCGTCCTCGAGGTGTCCTCCGGAGAGGTCGAGGTCGGCGACGGCCAGCTGGGCGTCGAGGTCGTCGGGAGCAGCAGCGGCGCGTGCGCGGATCTCATCGAGGGTCTTCCCCGTGAGGCGGTGCAGCAGACGGACCTGAGCGAGGCCGGCCACGGCCATGTCGTCCTTGGGATTCTGCGCGATGGCCTTCTCGTACGCGGCGATGGCCGTCGGGTAGTCGGCACGCTCGATGGCCTCGTACGCCTCGGCGTGGAGGGGCGGCAGCGGCTCCTCCACGGGTTCGGCTGGAGCTGCGGCGTCCCCTTCGGCGACGACGGTCCGACCGGAGACCCCGTTCTGTTCGGCCAGCTGCAGCAACTGCTCGATCACATCGCGCACCTGCGACTCCGGGATGGCGCCGTTGAACATCGGCACCGGGCGTCCGCCGACGACGGCGACGACCATCGGGATCGACTGCGCCTGGAACGCCTGGGAGAGCTGCGGGTTCGCGTCGACGTCGACCTTGGCGAGCACGAAGCGGCCGGCGTATTCGGCGGCGAGGCGTTCGAGCACCGGGGAGAGCTGCTTGCACGGTCCGCACCACTCGGCCCAGAGGTCGATGACGACGGGGACGACGGAGGACAGCTCGACGACCTGACCGAACCCGTCGTCCGTCGCGTCGAAGACCAGGGACGGGACCTGGACGGTCTGGCCGGTCGTCGCGCCGGGCGCCTCTGCCGGTGCGCCCGCCTGCGTCGACGCGCCCGCGGGCGGCGTCTGGTGGCGACGAGCGAGACCGGAGAGGTCGACGGCGCCGCGCAGGTGTGCTGCGCTCGGCTCCGCGGCACTCACGGGAGCTCCGATGCGGCGATGAGGGTCTGGGTGAATCCGAGCAAGGTGATCTTCTCTCCGGAGTTGACGGCTGGCACGTAGAACAGGAGCTGGTCGCCGTAGGTGGCCTGCGTCCCCTTCGCGCTCTCGGTGATCCCGGAGAGCGCGGCGACCGCACCCGAAGGTTTCACGGTAGCACCGGCCGTGACGACCGAGACCACCTCGCCCTCCTGCACGTTGACGGCGACGATCGCACCCGAGTCGTTGGTCGCCAGTGCGACGTTCGGGCCGGTACCGGCGGCCGCCGAGAAGGCGATGCTCGCCGTCGTCGGCAGGTTCGCGGCCTTCGTGGCGCGGTCCGCAGCGACCTGGGTCCGGAAGACGTCACCATCGGCGTTGAACATGCCGGCGAAGGTGCTCGCATCGCCGTTGGTGATGATGTCGGCGTATGCCGCGGCGATCTCCTCCGGCGGCATGACGAGCAGCTTCGAGTCCGGCGGGACGCTCGCGGCACCGATGGTCGCGGGCGCGACGTTCTCGAGTCGGGCGCCCTCGAGGAGCTTCTCCGCGTAGACGACCTGGTAGTTCGACCGCGGGTCCTGCTGGGTCATCACGAGGACCGTTGGCGACACCGTCTCGTCGGCCTTGTCCTGGATGGCGGTCATGACCGTCCGAGGCCAGGCATCCGTCGCCTGGGGCAGGGTGAGCGTGACTGGCGACGCGGGGATGGGCGTCGCTCCGGCGGCATCGGCCACCTTGGAGCGGAGGGCGTAGTTCGCCCTGCGCTCCTCGAGAGCCGGCCCGGAGAACCGGACGGCTGCAGCGGTGCCGTCGAGCGCAGCATCGGCCTCGGACGCCGCCGTCGAGATCCGCGACACGATCCGCTCGACCTGTGGCACGGTGACGACGGGCGCGGCGAAGTCCTGGTCTTGGCTGTCGGCCGGCAGATCCGTCGCAGTGACGGTGGGCGTCGGTGACGGCGCTCCGATGGTCGGCCAGTAGTCCTGGGAGCAGCCACTCAGGCCCAGGGTCCCGATGAGGACGAGCGGTACGCCCACGACGAGTGAACGGCGCAGCGAAGAGCGCTTCGTCTTGCCGGCTCCGAGTTCACGGGGGCGGCGCGGCTTCGGTTGTCTCGACATCTTCGTGATGCCCTTCTGTCCTTGTCCCGGACCCTTGCGACGCGGGCCTCGCGAGCGACGCATGCGCTGGATCCCCGAGAGGTAGAGCACGATGCCGGCGAGGAGCACGAGGATGCCACCGGCGATCAGGGGACCGGCCCACGGGGTGGCGTTGTCGAGTGGCCAGGAGAGTCGGAGGGAATCCGGAGCTGCGGCCGAGCCGTCGGTCGCGATGAGCACGTCGATGTCCTTCGGCAGGTTCATCGTCGCGATGACCGCGCCCGCCTCGTCGTACTCACCGAGCCAGAGGTCGGATCCGCGCGGGTCCGGGCCCTTCTCGGCGGTGGTGGTGTCGTCGCTGGCCTCGGGGGCCGGCGTCGCCGACGGCTCGGGACTCGGGGTCGCCCCATCGTCGTCGGTGGCGTCCGCCTCGGCCGTGACGGTCGTGGTCGTCAGTGCGGTACCGGCACTGTTGACGCCCACGCGGCTGTAGGGCTCGTCGCCGAGCCAGGCCGTGATGTCGTCGGAGCGCCCGTAGCTCATGAACACCTGCGTGTCGCCGCCCGCGCCCGCCACGATGGACTGCGCTCCCGGCTGCGACTGCAGCACGCTCCCGGGGATGACGATGAACCGGTCTCCGCTGTCGACCGTCGTCGACAGGCTGAAGGTGCCGGGCGAGAGGAACACGGTCCGTTGCGCGATTCCCGTCACGATCATGACGGCTGCCACGACGAACGCGGCGATGGCGAGAACGAAACGCACGGATTACTCTCCTCTGGCGTCGGAACGACGCGGGTGATCCTGCGTCCGACGGGATCCGGCGGGTCGGGCCGGCAGGAGACGCAGGTGGTTCAGGCTATCGGAAATGACTGAGAGGCGGCTAGACGGCCGCTGGGAGGCCGGGAGCCGGCCAGTGGGTCGGCAGTGGCAGCGCCTCGGGACGCACTGCAGCGACGATCTCGGTGAGCACGCGTTGGGTCTGGCTCTCCCCCACCCACAGGTGCTTGGCGCCGTCCACCGGGACGAGCGTGACCCCGGGGAGGACGCCGAACCGTTCCGCCGCTTCCGCGGGTCGGAGGTAGTCGTCGAACTCGGGCACGAGGACGACCATCGGCCGGTCGTCGCCGGCCCATGCCCGGAGCTCGTCCTCCGTCGTGCGGTGCAGCGGCGGAGACAGGAGGATCACTCCGTCGACGGCCGGGTCGCGCCCGTACTTCAGGGCCAGCTCGGTCCCGAACGACCATCCCACGATCCACGGGTGCGGAAGCCCGCGCTCGGCCACGAACGCGAGCGCGGCCTCGACGTCGGCCCGCTCCCCGACGCCGCCGTCGAAGGCGCCGTCGCTCGTCCCTCGAGGAGACGAGGTGCCGCGGGTGTTGAAGCGGAGCACCGCGATCCCCGTGAGCGCAGGCAGGCGCGCCGCGGCCTTCCGCAGCACATGGGAGTCCATGAACCCGCCGGCGGTCGGCAGCGGGTGTAGCGTCACCAGGGTCGCGACGATCTCGCCATCGGCCGGCACCGCGAGCTCGCCGACGAGGGTCAGGCCGTCGGCCGTGTGCAGCTCGATCTCCTCGCGGACGGCGGGGAGCTCGGCGCCACCACGGATCTCGATGGTGTCGGTCATGAGTCAGTCCTCCGGGGCAGTGTGGTCGGGTCGATTCGCGGCGTGCGGGCGTTCACCGGATCCGCCAGCAGTGGGAGTGCCAATGCCGCCGGGCAGCGATGTCGGCCTGGTCGCCCAGGACCCCGTCGGCGCGCCACGTCACCACATGTGCGGTGCCGGGCGGGATGGACTGTCCGCATCCCGGACACACGTAGGTCTTCTGCGCACTGGAACCGCTGACGGGCTGGACGAACCAGGACCCGTCTCGATGGTCCTCGGTGCGTTTCCACCCTGCCATCAGCCGTTCGAGACCGTTACCCTCGTCGTCGCCGGGCCGTGGCCGGTGGCGGTGGTGTCGGGGCATGGGTCAAGTCTAGGCTCAGCCTCCACGACCGTGTCGGGAGGCGGTTCCGGTCAGTACCAGCCGTTGGACTCCGAGTGGGCCCACGCGCCACACGGCGTGCTGTACCGACTCGTGATGTATCCGAGACCCCAGGTGATCTGCGTCGCGGGGTTGGTCGCCCAGTCGGCGCCGGCCGAGGCCATCTTGGAGCCGGGAAGCGCCTGCGGGATGCCCGTGGCACCGGAGCTGGCGTTGTAGGCGTACACGTTCCAACCCGACTCACGGTTCCACAGGGAGACGAGGCAGCTGTACTCGCCCTCGCCCCAGCCGTTGGCCATGACCATGTCGTAGGCGATCGCCTGAGCCGTACCCGGGTCGGGCGTGCCTGCCGCGGGAGCGCTGCCCGTGGACGAGGAACCGCCGTCGGTCGCGGCCGGCGTCGCCACGGGAGGCGGCGGGGGCGGAGCGACGACCTCGTAGCTGTCGCGGGCGAAGGTGTACTGGTAGTTCGAGCTCGCGACGACGGACTGCGCCGCGTTGCCACCGAACTGCGCCTGCTTCTCCGCGTAGGAGGACGCCACGACGCTCGAGGTCGGGTCGACCATCGTCACGGCGACGAAGCCGAATGCAGCCGTCGCGGCGAAGATCCCGAGGACCTTCTTTCCGCGAGAGCGCGGCCGACGGTACGGCTGGACCGCCTTACCGGTGTTCGGCTGGGCTGATGGTTTCCACGGGGTCACGTCAGTTGAGTCTTGAGGCACGATGCATCGATGGTAGCCGAGAATGCCTGATCAGGCCACCTGGTCGACCGACGCTCAGCGAACCGCCAGCATGACGTCCACGACGCTGTCGAGCAGTGCGTCGACCTGCGACTCGCGGTATCCGGCCCATTCGTTGCGGAAGACGGCCGTGCGGACGCGGTCGACATTGAGCGGTGTGCCGTCGTGGAAGTAGGCGACGAGGCGGTCCGCGAGGGCGTCCACGTCCTTCCGGCTGTAGCCGCGGGCGAGCAGGCTCACGCGCTGGAACCGTTGGCCCTCCGGCCTCGTCAGCCGGTTGAGGATGACCTGCGCGGTGCCGCGGGCGTCGCGCAGCCACTCCTTGGCGCCGCGCTCCTCGACCGACCGTTCCCGCTCGCGGAGCGAGAAGGCGTCCTCGAGTCGCTCGAGCGCCGCGTCGACGTGCTCGGTGCTGTAGCCACCCCGGACGAGCCGGAACGCCACGTGCCGGATGTCCTCCGCGCTCAGGATCGCGTCGGCGTCGGCGTCGGTGTCCTGCCCGTAGGCGGCGCGAGCGCGGTCGAGGAACTCGTCGACCTCGGCCGGATCGTAGCCACGCTTCGAACGCTTTGAGGTGGGGAAGATCGTGCTCACCGGACCATTCTCCCCCATGAGGGGCTGATCGGGCGAAATCGGACCGAGCCGGGACTCAGACCGCGAGTCCGCCGAACAGCAGGTAGACCACGTAGGCGACGACCGCCGACGGCAGGATCGAGTCCAGGCGGTCGAGGAACCCCCCGTGTCCCGGCAGCCACGAGCTCATGTCCTTCACGCCGATGTCCCGCTTGATGAGCGACTCGGCGAGGTCGCCGACCGTGGCACTACCGAGGAGCAGCAGGCCGAGCAGGAGACCGACCCACCACGGCACACCGAGCATGAGGATCGCGAGCAGCACACCGGCCACGACCGCGACGACACCCGCCCCGGCGAAGCCCTCCCAGGTCTTGTTCGGGCTGATCACCGGCGCCATCTTGTGCTTGCCGAATGACAGGCCACTCACGTAGGCGCCGACATCGACGCAGATGACGAGGATCAGGAACGCCAGCGTCCACCATTCGCCCTCGGGCTGGGCGACCAGGAACACGGCGAAGGAGGCGAGGAAGGGGACGTAGACCTGGATGAACGTCCCGGACGCGAGGTCGCGGACCAGCGTGGGAAGGTCGGTGCGCTTCGAAGCGATGGCCTGCTCGGCCACGCGCCAGACGATGACCAGCAGGATGCCGAGCAGGACGACGGACCAGCGCCAGACGTCGTGGAGGAAGAACGCCGCCGGTTGCATCGCGACGGCCGAGATGACGGTCGGGATCGCCGGCACCCGGCGGTCGGTCTGCTCGAGGGCCTTCCGCAGCTCCAGCGTGGCGAAGGCCACCACGGCCGATGCCAGGACGACGAAGATCACCTTGAAGATGATCAAGCTCACGAGCATGATGCCGCCCGCGGCGACCCCGATGAGGATGGCGTTGACGAGGTTCCGACCGACGCGTGCCTCGATGCGTTCGTTCGTCGCGTCGAACTGCGCCTTCGTCGCCTGGACCTGCCGTTCGATGTCGGCACGTTTGGCGTCGACCTGCCGCTCGAACTTCGCGCGGCGGTCCTTCAGCTGGGAACGCAATTCCTGCGGACCCGACTTCCCGGACCGACCGGGTTCGGGTTGCGACGGATCGCTCGATCGCCCGGGAGCGACATCGTCTTCCACAGGTACCTCCAGCGGGCGTGCCGTCGGTCGAGGGACCGGTCGGCGAACGGAATCAGCGGTGGGACAGCGGCTCAGATGGAGAGCAGCTCGGTCTCCTTGGCCTTCAGCGCGGCGTCGACGGCGTCGATGTGCGACTTCGTGACGGCCTCGAGCTCCTTCTCGCCGCGTGCGACGTCGTCGTCGCCGACCTCGCTCTTGAGCGCCTCGAGGTCGTCCTTGCCCTTGCGACGGATGTTGCGGATCGACACCTTCGCGTCTTCGCCCTTGCCGCGGACGATCTTGACGTACTCCTTGCGACGCTCTGCGGTCAGCTCGGGCATGGTGACCCGGATGACGGTGCCGTCGTTCGTCGGGTTGGCGCCGAGGTTCGGGATGTCGCGGATCGCCTGCTCGATGTCGCGCAGTGCGGACTTGTCGTAGGGCGTCACGACGATCGTGCGAGCTTCCTGGTTCTGCAGGGAGGCGAGCTGCGCCAGCGGCGTCGGCGTGCCGTAGTAGCTCACCAGGACCTTCTGGAACAGCTGGGGGTTGGCGCGACCCGTACGCACCGTGGCGAAGTCATCCTTCGCGGCCTCGACGGCCTTCGACATCCGGGTACCAACATCCGAGAGGACATCCGCGATCACGAGCACTCCTTTGATTGCATTACTGGGTTCAGTCTAGTCGGGCGGCGGGCCTCGGCCTGGCCGCCCTGCCGCCTACGCGGAGGTGACGAGGGTGCCGATCGCGGCACCGCGGATGGCCGCCGTGACGTTGCCGGCCGGCTCCATGCCGAAGACGCGCATCGGCATGCCGTTGTCCATGCAGAGGCTGAAGGCCGTCGAGTCGACGACCTTGAGGCCACGCTGGAGCGCCTCCTGGTAGGAGATGGTGTCGATCTTCGTCGCGGTCGGGTCGACACGGGGGTCTGCGGTGTAGACGCCGTCCACGCCGTTCTTGGCGACGAGCACCTCGACGGCCCCGATCTCGAGCGCGCGCTGTGCGGAGACGGTGTCGGTCGAGAAGTACGGCAGCCCTGCGCCCGCTCCGAAGATGACGACGCGACCCTTCTCCAGGTGTCGCTCGGCGCGGAGCGGGATGTACGGTTCGGCGACCTGCGTCATGGCGATGGCCGACTGCACGCGCGTGGCGGCGCCGGCCTGTTCCAGGAAGTCCTGGAGCGCCAGGGCGTTCATGACCGTTCCGAGCATGCCCATGTAGTCGGCTCGGCCGCGGTCCATGCCGCGCTGGCTGAGCTCGGCTCCGCGGAAGAAGTTGCCGCCTCCGACGACCACTGCGACCTCGACCTCGGCGGTCGCTTCAGCGATCTCGCGGGCGATCGACCCGACCACGTCGGGGTTGACGCCCAACTGGCCGCCTCCGAACGCCTCACCTGACAGCTTGAGCAGTACCCTGCGCTTCTTCTCCGGCATCCGCCTGTCCTTCCTCGTCCCTCACACAACTTAGCGTCAGGAGCCGCCCGCTGTCCGCGACAGTGGTCGACTCACTGACCGGATCGTCACCGATCCCACGTGCACGGGTATGCCCGCGCACGCAAAGGGGTCCGGATCGCCACTGGCGATCCGGACCCCGTCACAACTGCTACGCGCCGACCTTGAAGCGGGCGAACCCGGTCACGGTGAGGCCCGCGTCAGCGAGCACCTTCTGCACGGACAGCTTGTTGTCCTTGGCGTAGTCCTGCTCGAGGAGCGCGACCTGCTTGAAGTACGAGGTCACGCGGCCCTCGACGATCTTCGGCAGCGCAGCCTCGGGCTTGCCCTCGTTCTTCGAGATCTCGGTGACGATCTCGCGCTCCTTCTCGACCTCGTCGGCCGGGACGTCGTCGCGGCTGAGGTAGGACGGGTTGGCGAACGAGATGTGCTGCGCGATGCTGCGAGCCGTCTCCGCGTCGTCGCCCGTGTAGCCGACGACCACGCCGACCTGCGCGGGCAGGTCCTTGTTGGTCTTGTGGAGGTAAACGGCGAAGTGCTCACCGTGCACCACCGCGAGGCGGCGGAGCTCGAACTTCTCACCGATGATCGCAGCGGAGTCCGCGATGACCTCGGCGACGGTCTTGCCGTCGGCCGGAGCCGCGTTCCCCTCTTCGACGGTGGTCGCGCCGGCGGCGACGACTGCGTCGAGGACGAGGTCGGCCAGAGCGAGGAACTTCTCACCCTTCGCGACGAAGTCGGTCTCGCAGGCGAGCTCGATGAGCGTGGCGGTGTCGCCGTTCTCCTTCGCGGCGACGAGGCCCTCGCTCGTGGAGCGGTCGGCACGCTTCGCGTTGCCCTTCGCACCCTTGAGACGCAGGATCTCGGTCGCCTTCTCGACGTCGCCATCGGCTTCGACGAGTGCGTTCTTGGTGTCGACCATGCCGGTGCCGAGCTGCTCGCGCAGCACCTTCAGGTCAGCGAGAGAAAAGTTGGCCATTGCTGGTGTCCTCCTTGATTACTTCTCGTCGGCGACGACGGCGGCAGCTGCACCCTCGGCGTCGGCGGCGGACTCGGTTGCAGCGACCTCGACGTCTTCGACAGCCGGGGCTGCCTCGACGGCGTCGGTTGCGGCGATCGCCTCATCGGCGACCTTCTCGGTCTCGGCGGAACCCTGCTCGCCGCCCTGGAGCAGCTCCTGCTCCCACTCGGCGAGCGGCTCGGCCGGGGCGTCGCCCTCGGTCGGCTTCTGGTGGCGCTGGATGAGACCCTCGGCGGCGGCGTCGGCGATGATGCGCGTCAGCAGGCCGACGGAACGGATCGCGTCGTCGTTACCCGGGATCGGGTAGGTGACCTCGTCGGGGTCGCAGTTGGTGTCGAGGATGCCGATGACCGGAATGCCGAGCTTGCGCGCCTCGTCGATCGCGAGGTGCTCCTTCTTGGTGTCGACGACCCAGAGCGCCGACGGCGTCTTCGAGAGGTTGCGGATACCACCGAGCGACTTGTGGAGCTTGTCCAGCTCGCGCTTCTTGATGAGGAGTTCCTTCTTGGTGAAGCCGCTCTTGGAGGCGTCTTCGAAGTCGAGCTCCTCGAGCTCCTTCATGCGGGCGAGTCGCTTCGACACCGTCTGGAAGTTGGTGAGGAGGCCACCGAGCCAACGCTGGTTGACGTAGGGCTGGCCGACGCGCGTCGCCTGCTCGGCGATGACTTCCTGCGCCTGCTTCTTCGTGCCGACGAAGAGGATGGTGCCGCCGTGGGCGACCGTCTCCTTGACGAAGTCGAAGGCCTGGTCGATGTAGCCGAGCGACTGCTGCAGGTCGATGATGTAGATGCCGGAACGCTCGGTGAAGATGAAGCGCTTCATCTTCGGGTTCCAACGGCGGGTCTGGTGCCCGAAGTGCACGCCGCTGTCGAGCAGCTGGCGGATGGTTACGACGGCCATGAGCCGTTCTCCTGTTCTGCGCTCGCCACCGCACCGCTGACGCGGACGGGTGGGAGTGCCTCGGTTGTCTGACGGACCGGATGGCCTCGTCCCTGGTGCCCGGCGCACGTCCGCCACGCTCCGGAGAGCGAGGACCGATTGGAAGTGGTGGCCGAAATGGCACGCGTAGTCACCCCGACGAGCGAGGTGCTCCGTTCAGCATAGCATCAGGCCACCGTGATGACGGCGCTCCACAGCCCGTCCGGCCACGTCCGTCTCCCCGCTCCGAGGCGCCCACCCGCGGGCCTGAGCCC
>NZ_LWCT01000011.1:0-84449 GCF_001650455.1 Plantibacter sp. H53 | reverse complement strand
GGCCGGGTGGGGCTCAGTGACCGGAGACGCTCAGGGGACGTCGACGCTGCGCCTCGCCAAGCGCTCGGCGTTCGCCGTCGCCGTGGAGTCGCGCAGGATCAGCTCCGGTACCGAGGGCGGCACCGCTCCCGGGGGTTCTCCATTGACGTGGTCGAGCAGGGTCGCGAGCAGGGCTCGGCCGACCCGTTCGAAGTCCTGCCGCACGGTGGTGAGCGGTGGCGACAGGTGCTCCGCCTCGGGGATGTCGTCGAACCCCACGACGCTGAAGTCGAGCGGGACCCGGAGGCCGCGCTCCGTGAGGGCGTGCATGAGGCCGAGCGCCATCTGGTCGTTGGCGGCGAACACCGCGGTGACCTCGTCGTCCAGCTGACGCCCGAGGGAGTATCCGGACGTCGGCGTCCAGTCGCCGGTCCCGACGACCTGCGCGACGAGACCCGCTGAAGCGAGTTCGTCCCGCCAGCCACGCTCACGCTCGCGGGCGTCGATCGCGTCCGGTGGTCCGCCGAGGTGCCCGATGCGCCGGTGGCCGAGCGCGATGAGGTGGGCGGTCGCCGCACGCGCGCCGGCGTATTGGTCGACGCCGACGGTCACCATGCCCGCGCGTGGCGTGGCGTGCAGGGCCACGAGCGGCACGCTGAGTTCCATCCCCGCCACGATGTCGGTGACCCCCTCGCGCGCGCTGATGACGGCGATGCCCTCGACGTTCTGGCGCAGGAACCCCTCGACCGCTGCGCGCGCCGAACCCGGGTCGCTGTCCACCATGTTCGCGGTGAAGACCGACCACCGTGCGTCGCGGGCCGCGGCGTTGAAGTGCAGGACCGAGGACGAGGGCCCGAACTCGGTGCCGCCGGTGGCGATGAGGCCGATGGTCCGGGATCGCTTCGTGACGAGCGTGCGCGCGGCGGGGGAGGGGACGTAGCGCAGCTGCTTGATCGCTTCATCGACCCGCGCCTTCGTCGCCGGGCGCACGTTCGGGAGGTCGTTGAGCACCCGTGACACGGTCTGGTGCGAGACCCCCGCGAGCCGCGCGACGTCGAAGATCGTCGCATGACGGGACGGCTCAGCCACGCGGTCCCCTCTCGTCGTCGGCGGTCGTGCTCGGTTCCGGCGGGGCCTCGTCCGGCCCCTCCGAGATCGCGGCCAGCAGCTTCGAGACGGTGAGGTCGTAGTTCGGGAGGTCGGCGACCTTCCGTCGGTCGCGCAGCACGGCGATCCGGTGGCTGATGCGCAGGACCTCCTCGAGTTCGGCTGAGATGAACACGACCGACAGACCGTTCTCGGCGAGCCGGGTCACGAGCTTCTGGATCTCGGCCTTGGCGCCGATGTCGATGCCTCGGGTCGGTTCATCGAGCACGAGCAACCGAGGAGCGAGCGCGAGCCACCTCGCCAAGAGTACCTTCTGCTGGTTCCCTCCTGAGAGCTCCTTCATGAGCGCATCGGGATTCGCCGGCTTGATGCCCATCGCCTGGATGTAGCTCTCGGCCAGTTCGTTCTGCCGACGCAGCGGGATCCGTCTGAACCACCCGAGGTCCGCCTGGAGGGCCAGCGCGATGTTGTCGCGCAGGCTGAGGTCGCCGATGATCCCCTCGGTGCGACGGTTCTCCGACGCGTAGACGATCCGTTGTTTGAGGGCGCGGCGCGGGGATCCGAGGCGGGTGGCCCTCCCGGCCACCTCCACCGAGCCGGTGTCGGCCCGGTCGACGCCGGTCAGGAGTCTGGCGAGCTCCGTCCGTCCTGAGCCGAGCAGTCCGGCGATGCCGACGATCTCGCCCTCGTAGACCTTCAGGTCGATCGGTTCGATCGCACCCTGGCGCCCGAGCCCGATCGCCGAGACGAACGGGTCCTCACCGTCGAGGGCGTCGCCCTCATCGGAGGTGTCGAGCCCGCGTCGGATCTCGTCGAAGGTCGCGAGCTCTCTACCGATCATCTTGTGGACGAGGTCGATCCGGAGCAGTTCGTGCGGGAGGTATTCGCCGACGAGTCGGCCTTCGCGCAACACCGTGAGGCGGTCGGAGATCTCGTAGACCTGGTCGAGGAAGTGCGAGATGAACAGGATCGCGACGCCCTCGGCTTTGAGGATCGAGATGACCCGGAAGAGTTCGGTGACCTCGTCGTTGTCGAGGCTCGAGGTCGGTTCGTCGAGGACGAGCACCTTGGTGCGCACGGCGATCGCCCGGACGATCGCGACGAGCTGCTGGATCGCCGGCGGATGGGCGGAGAGCTGCGAGGCCGGGTCGATGTCGAGTCCGACGACGGCGAGCAGCTCTCGTGCGCGCTCACGCATGCGCCTCCCCGAGATCCCTCCCCAGGCATGACGTGGTTCGCGGCCCAGGAGGATGTTCTCGGCGACGGTCAGGTTGGGGAGGAGGTTGACCTCCTGGTAGACGGTGCTGATCCCGTGCGCCTGGGCGTCGGCGACGCTCGAGAACGAGACCTCGCGTCCTTCGAGGAGGATGCTTCCGCTGTCGATCCGATGGACCCCGGTCAGCGACTTGATCAGGGTCGACTTCCCCGCTCCGTTCTCGCCCATGAGGGAGTGGACCTCGCCGGGGAACAGTCGGAGGTCGACGTCGTCGAGCGCTTTGACGCCGGGGAAGCTCACGGACACACCGCGCAACTGCACGAGTGGCGTGGGCGAGGTCATCTGCAGCTCTCCGTCGAGGTGATCGCGGCCGGGTGTCCGCTGATCACCCGACTCTAGCGCGCGCGACGGCACCGCCGGGAGGCCGCTCCGCAGGAATTGTGAGGGCTCACATTGCCTGTTGACAACCCTTCCCAGCCGTGGCTAATGTTCAGCACAACGCAGATGTGATCGCTAACAATCACCGACCACCTGCGTCACCGCAGCACCACGCACGTCACATTCACGCCGCACCCATCGTCGGGACCGCGGGTCTCAAAGAGGAGAACAATGTTCAAGACAACACGTGTCCGCGCACTCGCGGGCCTCGCCCTGGTCGGCGCTCTCGCGTTCAGCGCGACCGCCTGCTCGAGCAGTTCCGGAAGCTCCGACGGCGACGCCGGTTCGGACGGCGAACTCACCACCATCGGCTTCGTGGCCGTCGGCCCCGAGGGCGGATGGCGCACTGCGAACGAGAAGAACATCCAGGACTCGTTCTCGAAGGAGAACGGCTTCGACCTCAAGTACGCACCGGCGACGAACGGCGACCAGAACTCGCAGATCACCGCCTTCACCTCGTTCATCGACGAGGGCGTCGACGCCATCCTGCTCTCCGCCACGGAGGCGACCGGCTGGGAGAGCGTCCTGGAGCGCGCGAAGGAGGCCGAGATCCCCGTGGTCCTGCTCGACCGCGGCATCGAGCCGAACGACACCGAGCTCTACACGAGCCGCATCGCCCCCGACAACGTCGGCATCAGCGCCTCGGCCGCCGAGTGGGCGAACGGTCAGTTCCCCGACGGCGCCAAGTACGTCGTCCTCGAAGGCCCTCCCGGCCTCTCCGTCGTCAACGACCGCAACAAGGGCTGGGACGACACCATCGACCCGAACTTCACCAAGCTCGAGTCGCAGTCGGCCAACTGGTCCACCGAAGAGGCGAAGAGCGTCTTCGAGACCATCCTCAAGGCGAACAACAACGACGTCCAGCTCGTCTTCGCACAGAACGACGAGATGGGCCTCGGCGCCGCACTCGCCGTCGAGGAGGCCGGCCTGAAGCCCGGAACCGACGTCAAGATCATCACGATCGACGGCACCAAGGCGGCGCTCGAAGCACTCGCCGCCGGACGCCTGAGCTTCGTCGCCGAGTACAACCCGCTGTTCGGTGAGACCGCGATCGACATCGTCAAGAAGGCACTCGCCGGCGACAAGGTCGAATCGGACATCGTGGTGCCGAGCGTCACGTTCGACTCCCCGGACGCCGCGACGGCGGCACTGCCCGAACGCGCCTACTGATCCGACCCGGTCGCCCGGCAGCCACCCCCTCGCTGCCGGGCGACCGCCCACCCGCTTCCCGGGGACCAGACTCCCCGGCGACGACGCCGGATCGACCGGCAGAACGACCAGGCAGACATGGCAATCACCGAGCCGATCGTCGAGATGCAGCACATCTCCATCGAGTTCCCGGGCGTCAAAGCCCTGCAAGACGTGGACTTCCGTCTCTTCCCCGGCGAGGTCCACACGCTCATGGGCGAGAACGGCGCCGGCAAGTCGACGCTCATCAAGGCGCTCACCGGGGTGTACAAGATCGACTCCGGCACGATCCTGGTCGCCGGAGGCCCCCGCTCGTTCTCCGGAACGGCGGACGCGCAGAGCGCCGGCATCTCGACCGTCTATCAAGAGGTGAACCTCTGCGACAACCTCACCGTCGGCGAGAACGTGATGCTCGGCCACGAGGTCCGCGGTCCCTTCGGCATCAACTGGCGCCGCACCCACGAAGCCGCACACGAAGCGCTCGTCGGGCTCGGCCTCGGGCACATCGACCCCAAGCAGCCGCTCTCGAGCATCTCGCTCGCCCTGCAACAACTCGTCGCGATCAGCCGGGCCATGGTCACGAAGTCGAAGGTGCTCATCCTCGACGAGCCGACCTCCAGCCTCGACGCCAACGAGGTGGAGGGCCTCTTCCAGGTCATGCGCCGGCTACGCGACCAGGGCGTCGCGATCCTCTTCGTCTCCCACTTCCTCGACCAGGTCTACGCGATCAGCGACCGACTCACGGTGCTCCGCAACGGCGAGTTCGTCGGGGAGTACCGCACCGCGGACCTCAACCGCACCGAGCTCATCTCCAAGATGATCGGCAAGGATTACGGCGCGCTCGCCGCCCTGGGTTCCAACCGCGGCCGGACCGCCACAGCCGACACCCCGGCGTTCTACAGCGCCAAGGACCTCGGGCGGAAGGGTTCCATCGACCCCGTCGACATCGAGGTCCACGCCGGCGAGGTCGTCGGTCTCGCGGGGCTCCTCGGGTCGGGCCGCACCGAGCTCGGTCGGCTCATCTACGGTGCAGACCGTCCCGACTCCGGCACGGTCACGATCGACGGCGCGACCGCCGAGGTCCACACGCCCATGGCCGGCCTGTCGAAGCAGATCGCCTTCTCCACGGAGAACCGACGTGACGAAGGCATCATCGGCGACCTGACCGTACGGGAGAACCTCATCCTCGCCGTCCAGGCCCGCAGGGGCTGGGCGCGTCCGCTGTCCCGCCGCGAGCAGAACGAGCTCTGCGACAAGTACCTGCTCGAACTCAACGTCCGGCCCTCCGACCCGGAACGACCCATCAAGAACCTCTCCGGCGGCAACCAGCAGAAGGTGCTCCTCGGCCGATGGTTGGCGACGAAGCCCCAGCTCATCGTGCTCGACGAGCCGACCCGTGGCATCGACGTCGGCGCCAAGGCCGAGATCCAGGAGGCGATCGCCGCGCTCGCCGAGGACGGGATGTCCGTCGTGTTCATCTCCTCCGAGCTCGAGGAGGTCGTGCGGTTGAGTGAGCGGATCGTCGTACTGAAGGACCACCGTAAGATCGGCGAGATCGTCAACGGACCCGAGGTCACCGCAGACACCATCGTCGACCTGATCGCCACCGAAGGGAGCGCCACGTGAGCGCCACCAGTCAGGGGCCGGCCCGTTCCGGTTCCTCCGCACGCGGCGGCCAGGGCTCGGCCCGCGGCGTCGTCAGCACCATCGTCCACCAGCCCTACATCTGGGCGATCGTGACCCTGCTGCTCCTGCTCGTCATCAACCTCGTCAAGGACCCCGGCTACCTCGGCGTCTCCGTCAACGGCACGACCGGCAACCTGTCGGGCAACCCGATCGACATCCTGCGAGCGAGCGCCCCGATCATGATGATCGCGGTCGGAATGACGCTCGTGATCGCCACCCGCGGCATCGACCTCTCGGTCGGTTCCGTCATGGCCGTCTCCGGCGCCGTGTCGATGGAGTTCATGAGCAACCAGAGCGGCGGCGACGCGGGTTCGGCCATCGTCGCAGCGCTGCTCGCGCTCGCCGTGAGCGCCTTCCTCGGCACGGTCAACGGGGTGCTCGTCTCGATCGTCGGCCTGCAGCCGTTCATCACCACGCTGATCACGATGCTCGCCGGTCGAGGCCTCGCGAAGGTCATCACCTCGGGGCAGAACACCTCCGCCACGAACGAGCCCTTCCGCTGGCTCGCGAACGGCACCGTGTTCGGATTCCCCGTCGTCTTCATCATCGCCGGTGTCATCGTCGCGATCGTCGCGTTCCTCGTCCGGCGCACCGCGCTCGGCCTGATGATCGAGTCCATCGGCATCAACCCGCGCGCCGCCCGGATGGCGGGTATCCGCCCCATCGGCATCCTCATCGCCGTCTACATCGTGAGCGCCGTCCTCGCGGGTGTCGCCGGGATCTTCAGCACCGCCAGCGTCATGACGGTCGAGGTGGCGAAGACCGGGTTGAACGCGGAGATGGACGCCATCCTCGCGGTCGTCATCGGCGGCACTTCGCTCGCCGGCGGCAAGTTCTCGCTCACCGGCAGCGTGATCGGCGCGCTCCTCATCGCGACCCTCGACAAGACGATCGTGTTCCTCTCCATCCCCTCCTCGGCGACGCCGGCGTTCAAGGCCGTCGTGATCGTGATCATCTGCCTCCTCCAGTCACAGCGCGTGAGAGCCCTGTTCGCCCGGCGGAAGTCCCGGACGACGCCCACGGCGTCGGTCCCCACGCGAAAGGAAACGGTGTCAGCATGAGCACCCTCACCGACCGACCGACGCCCGACGCTCCGGTGCTCCCACGGCGCTCGCTGCTGTCCCGGCTGACGCCCAACCTCGAGACCCTGCCCACCCTGGCGGCCGTCGTCATCTTCATCGGCATGGTCGTCTACGGCGAGATCGCCTACGGACGCATCGTCCAGGCCAGCACGATCTCGAACCTGCTCATCAACAACGCGTACCTGATCATCCTCGCCGTCGGACTCACCTTCGTGATCCTCACGGGCGGCGTGGACCTCTCCGTCGGTGCGATCATCGCCATCAGCAGTCTGATCGGGGTGATGCTCGCGAACTCGGGCTGGAACCCGATCGCGGTCATGGTGATCATGATCCTGATCGGCTCCGCGTTCGGCGTGTTCTCGGGCGTGCTCGTGCAGTACTTCAACGTGCAACCGTTCATCGCCACCCTCGCGATGATGTTCCTCGGGCGCGGTCTCGCCTCGATGCTCAGCACCACGCCGGAGCGTCTCGCCGACGACTCGCCGATCCGTTCGCTCTCCACCGAGTGGAAGGTGATCGACGGCCCGAAGATCAACGACCTCATCACCACCCCGAACGTCCTGATCGCCCTGCTCGTCGTCGCCGCGGCGTTCGTGGTGCTCCACAAGACCCGCCTCGGCCGGACCGTCTACGCGATCGGCGGCTCGGAGCAGTCTGCGCTCCTCATGGGGCTGCCCGTCGTCCGCACGAAGCTCATGGTCTACGTGATCAGTGGCACGTTGGCCGGTCTCGCGGCCGTCATCTACACCTCGAAGCTCGGCATCGCTCAGAACATCACGGGCGTCGGCTGGGAGCTCGACGCCATCGCAGCGGTCATCATCGGCGGCACGCTCCTGACCGGAGGCGCAGGCTTCGTCCTCGGCTCCGTCGTCGGCGCGCTCGTCCTCGGCCTCATGAACGTGCTCATCACCCGCGACGGCAGCATCCCGCCGGAGGCGACCACCATCATCACCGGCGGCATCCTGCTCGTCTTCGTCCTCCTCCAGCGACTCGTGGTCTCGCGCAAACGCAAGACCTGACGCCTGCACACCCCCACCGCACCACCCGTTCCATCCCGCTCGACAACGACGCCGAACCAGGAGAACCAACCCCCATGAGACAACTGCGCCTCAAAACGGTCGTCGCGACCTCCATCGCGGCCCTGATCCTGCCGCTCGTCGGTGCCTCCGGCGCCGCCGCAGCGGTGTCGCCGGGGACCGCCCCGACAGCGACCTCCCAGTCCAACTTCCGAGCCGCCCCCACGGCGCAGGAGGACCTGGACGCCGCCGCGGCGGCGCTCTCGATCGCGAACGTCGACGACGTGCGCGGGAATCTGACCCTGCCGGGAGCACCCGAGGGGATCGACATCGCCTGGGCGTCATCGGACCCCGCCGTGATCGCCACCGACGGTGTCGTGACACGGCCCGCCACGGACACCACCGTCACCCTGACCGCCACGCTCAGTCAGGGCGAGGCGACCGCGACGCGCGAGTTCACCGCGACCGTCCGCGCCGCGATCGCGACCCCCGACTACGAGGGCTACGCCTTCGCCTACTTCACCGGCAACTCGCTCGCCGGCGAGAACATCTACTTCGCCGCCAGCGAGGGCAACAACGCGCTCGACTGGAACGAACTCAACGCCGGACGCCCGGTCCTCACCTCGGACGAGGGTACGAAGGGGCTGCGCGACCCGTTCCTCATCCGCTCTCCCGAGGGCGACACCTTCTACCTCATCGCCACCGACCTCTCGATCGGCAGCGGCACGTCCTGGGGAGACTCCGTCCGCACGGGCAGCCACTACCTCGAGGTGTGGGAGTCCCACGACCTCGTGACCTGGTCCGATCAGCGGCACATCGAGGTCGCACCGGAGAACGCGGGCAACACCTGGGCACCCGAGGCGTACTACGACGACACCATCGGCGCGTACGTGGTTTTCTGGGCTTCGTCGCTCTACGGCGCCGACGACCCGGACCACACCGGGAACAGCTACCACCGCATGATGTACGCGACCACCCGCGACTTCACGACGTTCAGCGAGCCGCAGGTCTGGCAGGACCAGGGCGTCTCGCGGATCGACTCCACGGTGATCAAGTCGAGCGACACCTACTACCGCTTCACCAAGGACGAGGGTGCCGGTGGCACCGGGTGCGCCGACATCATCCAGGAGTCCTCGACGGACCTGCGGGCCACGCTCGAGTCCTGGACGGTGCTCGACACCTGCATCGGTCGCGACGCCGGCACCAGCGCGGTCGAAGGGCCGACGGCGTTCGCCGCCAACCCGGGCGACGTCAACGGTGACAAGTTCTACCTCTTCGTCGACGAGTACGGCGGACGCGGCTACATCCCGCTCGAGACCGAGGACATCGCGAACCCGGACTGGCAGGTCGCGAAGGACTACGACCTGCCCGCGAGCCCGCGCCACGGCACGGTGCTCCCGGTCACGGCCGCAGAGCTGCAACTGCTCGAGGACAGCCTCGGCGGAGCACCCGAGCCGGTGCCCGCGAACGAGGACGGTGAGATCGTCCGCTACGACTTCGCCGGCTCCGCAGGCTCGACGCTCAGCGACGTGTCCGGCAACGGCCTCGACGCGACGGTCGAAGGCGGTGCGACCTTCTCCGACGGTGCGCTGCAGCTCGACGGTGGCGACGACTACGTCAAGCTGCCCGACGACCTGCTCGCCGGGGTGACCGACGTCACGGTGGAGGCGGAGGTCTGGATCGACCCGACGCAGGCCAACCCTTACTTCATCTACGGGCTCGGCAACACCACCGGTGGCGCCGGCGACGGCTACCTGTTCAGCACCGGCAACGCGTACCGGACGAGTCTCGCGACCGGCAACTGGAGCACGGAGCAGACGGTGTCGCAGGGCAAGGACCTGACGCGCGGTCGCTGGGCGAAGCTGACGTACACGTTGCAGGGCACCACGGCCACGATCTACCTCGACGGCATCGCCGTCGGCACCGGGACCGTGACGGCGGATCCGGGCGACATCGGCGGCGGGTGGACGAGCGCCAACTACCTGGGCCGTTCGAACTACGACGCCGACAACCGGCTGAAGGGCGCGTTCCGCGAGTTCGCGATCTACAACCGCGCCCTCTCGGCGGACGAGGTGCTCGCCGGCTCCGGGAACACCGCGGCACTGACCGACATCGGCCTCGAGGAGGACGTGTTGAAGACCGCCCCGATCGTCGACGACGACCGCCACGAGGTCGTCTTCCCGGTTCAGCCCGGAACGGACCGCACCGCCTTGAGCCCGACCTTCACGACCGCGGCCGGTGTCACGGCTAGCCCCGCCTCGGGGACCGCCGTCGACCTCAGCAGCCCCGTGACCGTGACGTTGACGCCGACCTCGGGTGAGGCCGTGACGTGGACGATGCGGGCGGTCGAGATGAAGAGCCCGGTCATCCCCGGTCTCTACGCCGACCCGAACGTCTTCGTCTGGGGCGACACCTATTACATCTACGCGACCACCGACGGCTTCGCCGGTTGGGGTGGCAAGGAGTTCTTCGTCTGGTCGTCGAAAAACCTCGTCGACTGGGAGCGTTCGGCGGAGCCGATCCTCACGCTCGACGGCGCGAACGGGAACGTGCCGTGGGCGACCGGCAACGCCTGGGCGCCGACGATCGGCGAGAAGGACGGCAAGTTCTTCTTCTACTTCAGCGGACACAACCCCTCGGTCGACCGGAAGACCATCGGCGTCGCCGTCGCGGACAGTCCGGCCGGTCCGTTCACGGCTCAGCCGAACGCGATGATCCTCAACGACGAAGCGGTGACCTCGGGACAGGCGATCGACCCGGCCACGTTCACCGACCCGGAGACGGGGAAGAGCTACCTGTTCTGGGGCAACGGTTCGCCGGTGTACGCGGAGCTGTCCGACGACATGCTGTCGATCAAGGCCGACACGCTCAAGCGCATCGACGGCCTGACCGACTTCCGCGAAGGTGCCTTCGTCAACTACCGGGACGGGATCTACCACCTGACGTACTCGATCGACGACACCGGTTCGGAGAACTATCGGGTCGGGTACGCGACGGCGACGAGTGTGGACGGCCCGTGGACGTACCGCGGTGTGATCCTGCAGAAGAAACCCGAACTCGGCATCCTCGCCACCGGTCACAGCTCGATCCTCAACGTGCCGGGCACCGACGACTGGTACATCGTCTACCACCGGTTCGCCATCCCGGGTGGTGACGGCCAGCACCGCGAGACGACGATCGACCGACTGACGTTCGACCCGGAGACGGGCCTCATGAACCCGGTCGTCCCGACCCTCGAGAGCGTCGGCCCGCAGCGGATCGCGGTTCCCGGTGCCGAGGGCACGCTGACGATCGACCAGCCGTCAGTGCGGGTGGGTGAGTCGTTCTCGGTGTCCGGGTCCGGCTTCGCCGCGGGGGAGCAGGTGCGGTTCACCCTGTTCTCCACCCCGACCGACCTCGGGACCGTCGTCGCGGACGCTTCGGGTGCGTTCGTGGCGACGCTCACGGTGCCCGCTTCCGTGGTGCCGGGTGCACACACGCTGCAGGCGCTGGGTGCGGACTCGGGGATCACGGCCGAGGCGGCGCTGACCGTCCTGGCAGCGGATGCCGCGGCTCCGGGCGCCGCGGGCTCCGGTCCTGGTGCGCTCTCGACCACCGGTGTCTCGGTCGTCGGATTCGTCGGCCTGGCCGGGCTGCTCCTCGCCGCCGGTGCGTGGCTGGTCGTCCGTCGCCGACGCGTCGCGTCGTAGCCCGCGCCCGCCAGCACCGATCCCGTCCGGGGTGACCATCGTCACCTCGGGCGGGATCGCCGCCTGTCCGGTCGCGACGAACCGGGCTGATCATGCCGGCAGGACGATGACCTTGCCGGCGATCCGGCCGGCAGCGGCTTCGGCGTGGAGCGCGGGCAGTTCGGCGAGCGGGATCCGTCGCGTCACCTCGACCGTCAGCGATCCCTCGTCGACGAGCGACACGAGGGTCGACAGGCGGTCGCGGTTCGGCAGCACGAAGACCGTCGCCGCGCGGACCTGCCGTGCCTCGTCCCCGGGCGTCGGCATCCACGCGGTGGTGCTCACTACCGCACCGCCGTCGTGGACGAGCCCGACGAGCGCCTCGAACTGCTCGGGGTCGATCGGCGCGAGGTTGAGGAGGACGTCGACGGGTGCCGACACCGCACCGAGGAGGTCGGACGCCGTGTGGTCCACGACCTCGTCCGCTCCGGCGGCCCGCACCGCCGCCTCACTCCGCGGGCTGGCCGTCGCGATGACGTGCACCCCGGCGCGCTTGGCGAGTCGGATCGCGTACTTGCCGACGACCCCGCCGGCGCCGACGATCAGGACGCGCTGACCCGACTCGAGACCGCCGTCGTCGAACAGCGCCTGCCAGGCGGTCAGGGCGACCGAGGGGAGGGCGGCGGCGTCCGCGAGCGGGATGGTCGTCGGTGCTGCGACGACGGCCTCCGCCGGTGCGACGACGTACTCGGCCGCACCGCCGTCGAGCTCCATCGGGAGGAAGCCGATGACCGCGTCGCCGACGGAGAGTCCCTCGACGCCCGCACCGAGCGCGTCGATCGTGCCCGACACGTCGTACCCGGGGACGTGGGGGAGCTGGACCGGGATCGGCAGGAACCCGGCCCGCATGCCGTTGTCGGCCGCGTTGAACGCCGACGCTGCGACGCGGACGCGTACCTGTCCGACGGCCGGAGTCGGCTGCTCGATGTCGCCGTAGTGGAGGACCTCGGGTCCGCCGACCTCGTGGAACTGGACTGCCTGCATGATGCTCTCCTTCGTCAAGTGCTTCGAATTTGAAGCAACTGGCATGACGATAACACTGCTTCGAACTCGAAGCAACACCTAGAATGGACGCATGACCGAAACGCCCGTATCCCTCACTCCGACCGAACTCGGCGCCTACTTCGCGTTCACCGAGGTGAGCAGCCTCCTGCGTCCGGCGGTCGAGCAGCAGCTCCGCGAGGCGGGGGAGTTGAGCTACGTCCAGTTCCAGTTGCTGGCGCGCCTCGGTGATGCGCCGGACGGTCACCTGCGCATGACGGATCTCGCGGATGGCGTGGTCTACAGCCGTAGTGGGCTCACCTACCAGGCGCAGTTGCTCGACCAGCGGGGACTCATCACCCGCTCGCCGTCACCGGACGACGAACGCAGCACGGTCGTGGCGATCACGACGGCCGGCCGGGACGTGCTCGCCACGGTGTTCCCCGGCCACATCCAGGCCGTCAGGGACCTGCTCTTCGCGCCGCTCGACGACGACGACGTCAGCGAGCTCGCCCGCATCCTCGGGCGGGTCAGCGAGCGCCTCCGGGCGGCTCCGCCACGCTCGGCGGGTCGCCGTCGGAAGGCGTGATCGCAGCTGTCGTCAGCGGCGGGCTTCGAGGAGTGACACGAACTCGTCCGCCATCGCGAGTTGTTGCTGCAGCTTGGTGCGACGCTCGGCCGCGTCGGTGATGAAGCCGTCGAGGATCGCGCGGGTGTCGTCGTCGGGTGCGGTGTCCATGGCGTCGATCACCCGGAGGAGCTCTGCCATCTCCTCGAGGGAGAAGCCGAGTGGTTTCATGCGCCGGATGAGGATGAGGCGGTCGTAGTCGTCCTGCGTGTACAAGCGGAAGCCGCCCTCGGTGCGCGCTGAGGCCGAGACCAGACCGACGTCGTCGTAGTGCCGCAGCGTGCGGAGCGAGAGTCCGGTGCGCTCGGCCAGTTCGCCGATGTGCATGGTGGTCGGTTCGCTCGTCACGGTCGCCTCACTTCAAATCAACCCTTACGTTAGGGTAGAGTTATCGATGGCGGCCGATCGGGCCGCATCTCCCCACCATTCTCCCGCGCGTGACGTCCCCGCGCGGTCGGTGGCGTGCGCACCGCAGCGCCGGACCCAGACATTCCCATCCGGTCCTCGCGCTGAGGACCCCGACTCCGACAGGAGCACTCATGGCCAACGGCCCCGAAACCGCCACACCGGACGCCACCGTCCTCTCCGCACTCCGCAGCCCCCGCATCCTCACCAGGGAGGTGCTGGCGGGCCTCGTCGTCGCCATGGCGCTCATCCCGGAGGCGATCTCCTTCTCGATCATCGCGGGCGTCGACCCGCAGGTCGGACTGTTCTCCTCGTTCGTCATGGCCGTGGCGATCGCCTTCCTCGGCGGCCGCCCGGCGATGATCACGGCGGCCACGGGAGCGATCGCCCTGGTCATCGCCCCGGTCGCCCGCGAACACGGCCTCGACTACTTCATCGCCACGGTCATCCTCGGCGGTGTCTTCCAGGTGATCCTCGGTCTCCTCGGCGTCGCGAAGCTCATGCGCTTCATCCCGCGGAGCGTCATGGTCGGGTTCGTCAACGCGCTGGCGATCCTGATCTTCACCGCCCAGCTGCCGAACCTCATCGGCGTGCCGTGGCTCGTGTACCCGCTCGTCGCGGTCGGCATCGTGGTCATGGTCGTCATGCCCCGCCTCACGAGTGTCGTGCCGGCGCCGCTCGTCGCGATCGTGCTCATCACCGCGGCGACGGTGGCCACCGGACTGAACGTGCCGACCGTCGGCGACCAGGGCGAACTGCCGCGCAGCCTGCCGACCCTGTTCATCCCGAACGTGCCGTTCACGCTGGAGACGTTCGCGATCATCGCGCCGTACGCGGCCGCGATGGCGTTGGTCGGGCTCCTCGAGTCGCTCATGACGGCCAAGCTCGTCGACGATGTCACCGACACCCCGTCGGGCAAGACCCGCGAGTCGCTGGGCCAGGGGATCGCGAACGTGCTCTCGGGGTTCTTCGGTGGCATGGGTGGCTGCGCGATGATCGGCCAGACCATGATCAACGTGAAGGCCTCGGGCGCGCGGACGCGGATCTCGACCTTCCTCGCCGGGGTGTTCCTGCTGGTCCTGGTCGTCGCGCTGGGCGACGTGGTCGCGCTGATCCCCATGGCCGCGCTCGTCGCGGTGATGATCATGGTGTCCGTCGCCACCTTCGACTGGCACAGTGTCAACCCGAGGACCCTCCGCGCCATGCCCCTCGGTGAGACGGTCGTCATGGTGGCCACGGTCGTCGTGGTGGTCCTGACGCACAACCTCGCGATCGGTGTCGTCATCGGTGTGATCGCCGCGATGGTCGTGTTCGCAAGGCGGGTCGCCCACCTCGCCACCGTCGAACGCACGGTCGACCTGTCCGCAGCGACGCCCACCGCCCGGTACACCGTGACCGGAGAGCTGTTCTTCGCGTCCAGCAACGACCTCACGACGCAGTTCGCCTACGCCGACGACCCGGAGCGGATCGTCATCGACCTCTCGCGGTCGCACGTCTGGGACGCGTCGACCGTCGCCGCCCTCGACGCGATCACCACGAAGTACGAGCGTCGCGGGAAGCGGGTCGTCATCGAGGGGATGAACGACGCGAGCACGCGGATCCACGCCCGGCTGGCCGGCAAGCTGACCGGCGGTCACTGACCGCCGGTCGCGTCGGCTCCTGCGTCCGGCTCAGTCGAGCGGGACGCCGAAGTCGCCCGCGATGCCGGCCAGGCCGGTGGTGTAGCCCTGGCCGACGGCACGGAACTTCCACTCCGAGTTGTACCGGTAGATCTCGGCGAACAGCATCGCCGTCTCCTGGGAGGCGTCCTCGGTGAGGTCGTAGCGGACGATCTCCTGCTGATCCTGGTCCATGACCCGGCAGAAGGCGTCGCGGACCTGGCCGAAGTTCTGGCGGCGGTTGTCGGCGTCGTGGATCGAGACCGCGATGACGATGCGCGAGACGTCGGGCTCCACAGCGCGGAGGTCGATCGTGATCTGCTCGTCGTCGCCGTCACCCTCGCCGGTGCGGTTGTCGCCCTGGTGCACGACCGAGCCGTCGGGCGTCGACATCTGGTTGTAGAAGATGAAGTCCGCAGGGGTTCGGATCTTGCCGTTCTCGGCGACGAGGATGGCGGAGGCGTCGAGGTCGAACGCGACGCCGACGGTGGTGCGCGGGTCCCACCCGAGACCGACCGTGGCGATGGTCAGCCCTGGGCTGGTCTTCGTGAGCGAGAGGTTGTTGCCTTTGGAGAGGCTGAGGCCTGCCATGGGTGTGTTCCTTCGAGAGTGCTCGGTGATGTTCGAACCTCCATCCTGCCCTGTTCCGGCTGAGTTTGGAGTGGGTTGTGGAGGATCCGCCAGCCCCCACGGCCGCAGCGGTGATCAGTCGCCGTCCGCCTTGGTGGAGTCGGCCGCTGTGACTTCGTCGAGTGGCAGCTCCTCGCGGGCGACCGCTGCGGCGACGTCACCGAGCCGCCGCTGGCGGGTGCGTGCGTACTGCCGGATCATCCCGAAGGCCGTGTCCATGTCGACACCCGCCGCCCGCGCCAGATACCCCTTCGCCTGCTCGATGGCGACCCGGCTGTCGAGCGCGCGCTGGAGTTGCTCGGTGGCGAGCGTCGCGTTCTCGATCGTCCGCTGCTGCAGGAGGCTGATCGTCGCGACATCGGCCAGCGCCTGGGCGGCGCGGGCGTCGGCGCCGTTGAGGGCGCCCTCGGTCTCGCGGAACAGGTTCAGAGACCCGACGATCGTGTCGCGGAGCCGCATGGGGATCGCGTGGACGCCCGCGTATCCGCGTTCCTGTGACGCTTCCGCGAACCTCGGCCAGTGCTCGCGCAGCTCGTCAGGGTCACCTTCGCGTTCCTCGGTGACTCCTGGCTGCAGCTGTTGGTCGCGGCCGCTCTGGGCGTGCTGTTCACGCAGTTCGCCTTCCTGTCGCACGAGGCCGCGCATCGGCAGGTGTTCGAGTCCCGTGCCTGGAACGACCGGGCGGGCCGATTCCTCGGCACCTTCCTGGTGGGGTTGAGCTACTCGTGGTGGATGAACAAGCACACGCGCCATCACGGCAATCCGAACACCGTGGGGAAGGACCCCGACATCGAGCCCGACACGATCCGCTTCCTGCCGGAGGACGTCGACACGGTGCGGAACCGGGCGGCGAGGATCTTCTACCGTCACCAGGGTTGGTTGTTCTTCCCCCTCCTCACCCTCGAAGGCCTCAACCTGCACTGGCTCGCGATCCGCTCCGTCGTCAGCGGTGTCGGGACGCGGGCCGGCGTGCGCGACCGGGTGGTCGAGGGCGTGATGCTCGTCGCACGCTTCGGGATCATCCTCACGGTCGTGTTCTGGTTCCTGCCGTTCGGCATGGCGTGCGCGTTCCTCGGTGTGCAGCTCGCGGTGTTCGGCGTCATGATGGGTGCCTCCTTCGCCCCGAACCACAAGGGGATGCCGACGATCGCCAATGACGCGAACGTCGACTTCTTCTCCCGGCAGGTCCTGACGTCGCGGAACGTGGCCGGCGGATGGTGGGTGTCGTTCCTCATGGGCGGCCTGAACTACCAGGTCGAGCACCACCTGTTCCCCTCGATGCCGCGCCCCGCGCTCAAAGAGGCTCGACGGCTGGTCCGCGACCACTGCGCCGCACTCGACGTCCCGTACGCCGAGACCACGCTGCTGCGCTCGTACGGGATCGTCATCCGCTACCTCAACCGCGTCGGTCTCGGAGCTCGCGATCCGTTCGCGTGCCCGCTCGTCGCCGAGCTCCGCATACACTGAGCCACCTCACCGACCACCATCACTCCACGGAATCAGGAACCCAAGCCATGCAGATCATCATCGTGCTCCTCGTCATCTGGGCGATCCTCTCCATCGTCGGCTTCGCGCTGAAGGGTCTGCTGTGGCTCGGGATCATCGGCATCGTCCTCTTCCTCGGCACGATCGTCTTCGGTGCCATCCGACGCGCCGCCAGCAAGCGCTAGCTCGCAGTCGGAAGCCGCCCGGACGGTTCGGGTACGCTCTGCCGGATGCGGAATCTGGACTGGGACGGCCTGCGCAACCTCAGGGATCTCGGCGGTCTGCCGACCCCGCTGTCGTCCACCGGCCTGACGGCGCGCGGGCGGATCGCGCGGGGTCCCCGACGCGAGCTGCTCACCGCTGCAGGGTGGGACGTAGCGATGCGATGGGGGCTGCGGTCCGTGGTCGATCTCCGCAGCGCTGATGAGACCGGAGCGCGCGAAACCGACCCGGGTGTCCGTCCTCCAGCCGAGCTGGTGATCACGCTCGCGCCGACCGAGGATCAGACCGATCCGGAGTTCCGCGCGGTGTGCCTGCCGATCCTCGACTCCCCGGAGTACTGGCCGCACAATGTGCGTATCCTGCCGGAGCTCGTCCGCGGTGCGCTCGAAGCGGTCGCATCGTCCGAACCCGGGATCCTGGTGCACTGCGCAGCCGGCAGGGACCGCACCGGCATGATCAGCGCGCTGCTGCTCGCCAACGTCGGCGTCCCCGATGAGGCCATCGTCGACGACTACGCGGCATCGGTGCGTGCCATGGCCGGAACGGCGCCCCACGGCGGCCCGACCCACGACCGCCAGGCGTCGTGGACGTCGGAGCAGGCCGACGCCTTCCTCGACGACGTGACGCCGCACGTGCGAGCCTTCGTCGCCGACGCGGACGGGGTCTTCGAAACACTCGGCGTCGACGAGACGGCCCGAGGGGAATTGCGTCTGCTGTTGCTCCCGTGACGGCCGATGCCCGGCTCATCGCGGGAGAATGAGCCATGCAGACGCGCTCAAAGATCCTGAAGCGGCTCGGTCTCGCCCAGCAGACCTCCACGATCGTGAAGCTGAACCGGGTGTCCGCCCCGGACGAGACGCTCGATGGGTTCGTCGTCGCCATCGGTCACAAGTGGGTGCTCGTCGCACCGATAGCCGCAGGTGGTTTCTTCGACGGCTACACGGTCATCCGCGTCCGTGAGATCGCCCGCGTCCGGTTCGATCGATCGTTCCAACGCCGTTTCTCCGAAACTCGACCCGAGTGGCCCGTGAACCCTCCGCCAGGTCGGCCGACGCCCGATCTGGACTCGACCCGCGGCATGTTGCGGTCGTTCCTCACGGAGGGAGTTCTCTGCGCCCTCGAACGCCGGAACAAACCCGACCTTCTGTGGGTCGGTGTGCCCGACGAACTGAGACGTCGCTGGTTGTATCTGCTCGAGGTTCGACCTGATGCGACGTGGCACGCCGGCCCACTGGGCTATCGACTCCGGACCATCACCCTCGTCCGCATGGGTGACCAGTACTTGCGAGCGCTGGCCGCCGTGGCTGGGCCCGCGCCCGTCGAAGCCGGCTCGTCCTGGTGGTCTCCTCCCGAGCAGGGGTGACCGGGCCGGACGAGCGTGAGCGGACAGTCCTCATGAGGGCGATTCCCGGTCCGCGCCCAGGCACGCGCGCTGGCCCGCCTTACGGCTCGTCGTCCCAGGGGATCGGCGTCGTCGTGCCCGACTGCGCCTGCGTCGGCTCCTCCTGCCCAGACCGCCGACGGGCACAGAGGCGGTCCTGCTATGGTGCTGCCCGATTATCATCCGATCGCGCCAGCTACCTCACCACCGGAACAGGAACCCCATACCCGTGCAGAAGTTCGCCGTCGTCATCGTCGTCCTCCTCGTCCTTTGGGCGGTCCTCTCTATCGTCGGGTTCGTGCTGAAGGGGCTGTTCTGGCTCGGGATCATCGGCCTCGTCCTCATCGTCGGGACAATCCCGTTCGGAGCCGTCCAGCGTGCTGGGAGCAAGCGCTAGCCCACAGATGTCCTCAAAGTCGTACGACTTTCAGGACGAGAAGTTGGTACACTTGCGCCATGTCGATCTCTTCCGCGATGCCAATCCAGCCGGTGCTGCCCACGTCTGAAGCGCGTACCGAGTTGCCGAACGCGTTGCGCAGGTTCCGCTCCGAGGGTGTGATGGCGCAGCCCATGGTGTTCGGCGGTCACCGTCGTGCCGAGGGCGTCGTCATCCCGTTTGAGCTCTACACGGAGTTGCTGCCTGTGATCGAAGACATCGAGATCGCACACTTGGTGCGCGAGCGCGCTGCCGGCGGTGGGTCGGGGTCCCTGGCTGATGTCGCTCTCGGTCTCGGCCTCAATCCTGACGACTACCGCTGATGGCGGCGTCCCTCAAGCTGACCGCTCTTCTCCCGGGCTTTCAGCAAGACATCGACGCGCTCCCGGACCTCGCCACGAAGAAGATGGCGCTGGACATGCTCGTCCTCATCCGGGACGGGAAGATCGCGGGCGTGAAGCTCGACTCGCGGGTCGGCACCGGGGACCTGGATGACTGTCGCAAGCTCTACTTCGACCCGGACGGATCCGGAAAGCCGAGGTACCGACTCGTCTACCGCTACACGCCGGACGAGATCCACGCCGTCGCCATCGAGGCTGTCGCCGTCGGGCGGCGTGCGAACCTCGACGCCTATCAGCGGGCCATCGTCAATCTCGGCCGGTGAGGGCCGAGCCGCCGTGCCGGAGAACCGGTATCGGCCTTTGGGAGACGACTCCTTACGGCTCGTCGTCCCAGGGGACCGGCGTCGTCGTGCCCGACTGCACGTCGCTCCGGAGGATCGCGTAGGCGACCGATGCGAGTGGCTGTCCGCCGGCCACTGGCCAGCCCTCGCGGTAGTGGGCCTCCTTCACCCAGCCGGCCCGACGGAAGGCGCGACGCATGGCGACGTTGTCCTCGCGGGTCTGCCCCTCGAGCTTGCGAACGGTCGGGAAGCGGTCGAACACCTCCCTGACGATGACCGGCAGGATCGCCGTTCCGATCCCGCGCCCTCGTGCGTCTTCGGCGAGCCGCAGGTCGATCAACGCCGTGTCGTCCTCGAGGTCCTCGAGGGTGACGATTCCCACCATCTCGCCGTCCGCGAGTACCCAACACCCGAAGGCACCGGGCCCGTCGACGATGCCTGAGGTCAGGCGTTTGTGCGCCTCCTCCGCGGTCGGTCGCGGCTGCATGTGGAACGGGAACTCGTGTGCGCTCAGGAACTCGACGAACGCGTCGTCGTCCCGTGGGCGTTCGACGGGTCGGAGGGTCAACGCTGGCATACCTTCAGTATCGCAACACGGCGCATCATCGCAGGGCACGCCGGCTCATCCCGCAGCCAGGGTGCGGAGGTCGGCCAGCTCGCGTTCCAGGTCCGCGTCGTCGAGTGCTCCCGCCATGGCCGCGATCGACAGTCCTTCGAGGCGCCTGACGATCTGACGGGCGCGGAACGCCCGATCGTCGGCGCCGGAGACCTCGCCGAGCATCCCGACCACCACCCCTTCGGCCTGCCGGAACTGCTCCGTGAGGAGCGCGCGACGATGGTCGGCAGGCAGGCCGAGGACGTATTCGTAGACGATCGGGCGGAGGGTCGCGTCGACGTCGTGGAGCGCGGTCGCCTGTTCGGTGAGGAAACCCTCGAGGTCGTTCGCCTCGTCCCCTGAGCGCTCGTGCGCAAGCGCGTCGAGCAGGATCTCCTCGGTGCTGGCGTACTGGTAGTACAGGCCTCCGCGTGAGACGTCCGCCGCCAGTCGGACGTGATCCATCGTCGTCCGCCGGAAGCCGCGTTCCCGGAACTCGGCGACAGCGGCCTGCCGCAGGTGTTCGCGGGCGCGTGACGACGTCGGGCTGAGCGCGTTCACGAGGCGAGGGCGTCCCGCGCGCGAACGAGGTCGCGGGTGAATCCGGGGACGGGGACAGCCGATTCGATGGCCGACACGTGGACTTCCGACATGAGCGCCAGGATATCGTCCGTGTTGTGGTGCAGCTCCATGATGCGCCGACTGAGGACGTCCTTCCGGAACATGAGGACCATGACGCGTGCGGCGAGCGCCTTCGGCAGAAGCGTGAACGGCGCGATGTCCCGCAGGTGGTGGCGGAGCCGGACCCCGCGGGCCTGCACGACCCGGAGGCATTCACGGATGTTGCCGATGCCTCGAGCGAGGGTCCGCGGGCTCGCCAACGCTCGTGAGACGACGTCGCCGATCTCGTCGCCCGGGCGGAAATCGGAGGCGATCGCGGAGATGATCCCCGCGTTGACCGCCTGGTGCACCCAGAGCCACTCGAGCATGCGAGGCGACCGCTCCACCGTCAGACCGGCGTCATGGAACGCCTGCGAGGCCGCTGCGTGAAGGGCGGTGGTGTGAGCGGATGCCGGCGCCAACCGGACGCTGTCGAAGAGGACGCTCTCGACGAGTTCCGCGTCACGTCGGCCGCCGGCGATCGGGTAGCCGAGGAGGTGGTCGTCGTGGCCCACGAGCGCCTGCAGCTCCTCGCGGGACCCCCAGAACCCGCCCATGAGCAGGAGACGTCGATCGAGTCCGCGGCGACGGAGCGACTCGATCGCACCGGCGAGCGCCTCGGCCGGAACGGAGACGAGGACGAGGTCGACCGTCTCCGGATCGAACGTCACCGGGGTGAGCGGATACCGGAACGACCTGTCGACCGGTGGCTGCTCGCGTCCGTCGAGGAGGTCGACCGTGGTGGTCGCCGATCGGGCCTGCGGGTCGGCGTCACGAAGGAGGTGCTGGACCTCGTGGCCGGCTTCGCGCAGGACGCAGCCGTAGGTCACCCCGATGACACCGCGACCCATGATGACGATGCGCATGTGCTCTCCGTTGCTGACTGGTGTGCATAATCCGACATTTGTGTCGGTTTTTCAGTCTACACGGACACGTCTGTCCAAAGAACGCAACGGGCCACGTGCCGTCTCGCCCCGTGATTACGCTGATGCCCGACAGGACCCTTTCGCCCTGTCGGGGTTCCCGGCCGGCTTCCCCTCGATTCCGGCCGGGGCCCGCTTCACCGCCAGGGCGGACGTCAGGGGCGGTCGGTGCGTCCGGCGTTCGCCGCGAGCAATCCGCTCGCTCCGGCGATCATCGCGGCCTCGGTCCGGGTCGCCGCACCGAGCTTCCGCAGGATGGCCGAGACGTGGACGCTCGCCGTCTTCGCGCTGATGAACAGGCGCTCGCCGATCTGACGGTTGCTCAGGCCTTCCGCGATGAGCTGCAGCACCTGGCGCTCTCGGGCGGTCAGCTCGATGGAGCCGCTCGTGCCACGCGCTCGGGGGCGGCCGTCGAGGTTCAGCGACGCCCGCTCCGCCAACGCGCGCGCACCGTCGAGCACGAGGCCGGCACCGAGCGTCGTCGCCTCGGCGACCGCGACGACGAGCGTGTCCTGTGCGCCAGGGCGATCACCGGCGGCCACGCGCGCCTCAGCCAGTCGGAGTGCCGTGTATGGCGCGAGCGCGGCCGGTGCGAACGGATGCTCGGCCATCGCGCGAGCCGCCTCCCACGCGCTGGCGTCGTTCCCGGTGCCGTCCGGTCCGCCGAGTTCGGCGTCGACCAGCGCGCCCCACAGCGGTGCGGTCGGCCAGAACCGTTCCTCGGCGAGCAGTGCCCGCCAGCGTTCCTCCTGCTGCCGGAGCCGATCGTCGTCGACGCCGGCAAAGGGTCCGGACGCCACGTCGAGCGTGCCGGTGGCGAGCGAGACACGGATCCGGGCCAGGACGCGAGCCGCGTCCGCCAGTGCCGGGAGGTCGTACGCCGGCATCGGGCGGTGGTCCGGGGCGTCGAACACGCCGACCCCCGCCGGCGACCAGGCCCCGGCGAGGTCGCCGGCAGCCAGCCCGACCTGCATCTCGACGCGGGCGACGCCGAACCGCGTCTGCACCTCCAGGCCGGACAGGGAGAGCATCCCCTTCCGCCACCGGCGGTACAGGGTCGCAGCGCTCTCGGCGTCGCCACGCCAGAGCGTGAGCAGGATGAGCGACTGACGGAGGTACACCGAGAAGGCGAGGGGCGGCTGCAGTGCCAGGGCCCGGTGGACCCGTTCCTCCGCCTCGTCCCAGCGACCGAGCGCCACCAACGGGTCGACCGCGTTCGACGACAAAATGAGCCCCGAACTGCGCTCGACGCCCAGCTCCTTCGCCCGCGCGACGCCTTCCAATGCCGACGCGAGCGCTTCCTCGTAGGAACCGAGCAGGTTCGCCATGTCGGACGCGTTCACCCGGTACCGGAGCAGGGCGCTGCCGTCGCCGTCCGCCAGCGTCTCAGCGGTCGCCAGCATCCTGCTGCCGCTCTCCAGTTCGCCGTGGTGGATGCGTGCGATCCCACCGATGTTCGCCGCGACCGAGGCGTTCCGTGCCGAACCGGTGCGGACGGCCTCCCGGGCGGCCTCGTCGGCGTACTCGATCGCCCGTTCCAGCCGCCCGATGATCATGTGCCGCGCGCCGAGGCTCGTCAGCAGCACACCGCGCAGGTCGCCGGGGGTGCCCGGTGGGACCCGGTCGAGCGCCTCTTCGAGGAGGTCCACCGAGCCCGGTCGCCCGAGGTTGGCGAGATAGAACGCCTTGTCACGGAGGAGCTTGGCCTGGTCGAGGTCGTCGCGTTCCTCCGGCGTCGCGAGCACCTCGTCGACCATGGCGATCGCCCGGTCCGTCCACCCGGCGTTCCGTAAGGCGCTCGCCGTCCGTCGCATGAGTTCCGAACGCGAGCGCCCGACGAGTGCCGCGGCGTCGGGCACCTGGTCCCAGATCTCCAGGAGACGCTCGCCGAGCTGCGCCTCCGTGCTGTACGCGTATGCAGCGTGAGCCTGCTCCATGGCGCGGACGGTCGCGGGGAAGGCCCGTCCGAAGTCGCGGGCGAGCATCCAGTGGTGCGACACCGCGGCAGCGACCGGCTCACCACCGAAGCCTGCCTCCAGCGCCTCGGCGAACCCCGCATGGAACCGGCTCCGTTCGCCGGGCAGCAGGTCGTCGTGGATCGCCTCCCGGACCAGTGCGTGTCGGAACTCGTACGTGGTCGCATCAGCGACGAGGACGTTCGACCCGATCGCCTCCCGCACACCGGTGTCGAGAGCGTCGGGGCCGCCCGTGAACACCCGCTCCAGGAGGGCGTGCTCGACGCAGACGCCACCGGCCGAGATCACGCGCAGCAGCTGTTGGGTCGCGGGCGGGAGTCGCTCGTAGCGCGCCAGCAGGAGCTCGCGCAGGGTGTCGGGGAGTTCGTCGCCGTCGCCGTCGCGGTCCTGGTCGAGCCCGAGCAGCTCCTCGACGAAGAACGGGACGCCCTCGCTCCGTGCGTACACGCTGTCGATCGAGACCGTGTCGAGGGAGCTTCCGCGGATGGCGATCGCCTGGCGGAGCACGTCGCTGCGGCTCAACCGTTCGAGGGTGTGCCGCTCGACGCGCCTCGTGCGGTCGAGCTCGGCGAGGAACCCGCGCAGGGGGTGCCCGCGGGAGACGTCCTCGCTTCGGAAGGTGAGCACGACCATCACGCGGGCATCGGAGAACACGCGCACGAGGAAGGCCAGCAGGCTGAGGGTCGCACCGTCAGCCCAGTGGACGTCCTCGATCGCGACGACGACGGGCTGCTGACGTGACAGCGCCTCGAGGAGCACCGCGACGGTCTCGTGGAGCCGCCCGACGCCGCCGTCCCGGTGGTCCTGCGCGTCGGGGCCGAGCGTCGGCAGCAGCGTCGCGAGGGAGGCTTTGCCCGGACCCGCAGCCTCCAGCACCGCGTCGCGCCCGCGCTGCGCGACGAGGTCCTTCATGAGGCCGAGGACCGGTGCGTAGGGCGCGGCGACGTCACCGAGGTCCACGCACTGGCCCGTGATGACGAGCGCCGACGACCGGACCGACCGCGTGAACTCGGTGAGCAGGCGCGTCTTGCCGATACCGGCCTCGCCGCTCAGGACCACACTGCGTGACTCACCCGCGGCGACGGCGTCGAACACGGCCTGGAGCGCTCGAAGATCGGAGGCGCGCCCGATCATCGTCGGGCTGGTGGAGGGCAGGCTCACCACTCCATGGTCCCACCCTCGTCACGATCGGCCGCGGCGTCCGCGAGTCGCCGCTGCTCCTCCAGTCGTCGTTCCCGGCGGCGACGTTCCCGCTCGAGATCCCGCTGGAGTTCCTGCTCGATGAACCGTCTCGTCTCGACGGACGTGAACGGGCTGTGACTCGCGCTCGTGATCAACATGGCTCCTCCGCTGAACACGGGGCGGATCCCCGTGCTCGACCACTCACATTCCTCGCTGAGGCCCGTGCCCTACCTCGGGCAACTGCCCTAGATGGCCGGGACCGGCGCGGTCGGAGCCGCCGTCGACCTGGGGAGTCCTCCCCATCGTCCGACGCGGCCCATCCCTCCTAGAGTCGGTGTCGGCCCGGAGCGGCCAGAACCGGAGGGCTGCAGTGAGCACGACCACGATCGACCGCACCTACCTGAATCGCGCGGTACGAGGGCGCACCGTCCTGGTGATCACCCTCATCTTCCTCACGGCCGTCGCGGGGTTCATCGGGTTCGGGAACGTCAGGGACCTCGCCGCCGACCTCACGGCGAGCTACACGACGACCACCGGACAGGTGGTCGACGAGGGTACGGAGCGGGTGCTCGAAGGCAGCCGACGCAGCAAGCACTGGGAGGAGTACCGCACCGTCACGGTGACCTACGACGTGCCCGGTACGGCCGGATCGGACGAGATCCGCAGTGACACGATCCGGGTGGGCGAGACGCTCGAGATCCGGGTCCGCGACCAGACCGGCGAGGTCACGCTCGAGGCGCCGGCCGGCCCGGACTTCTGGCAGTGGTTCTGGGCGGTGACGATGTCACTCCTCACCGCACTGCTCGCCTGGTGGTCCGTCGTCGCGGTGCGCAACAGCATCCGACTGCTCGCGTTCCGCCCCGGAACCCGGCAGCCGGACGTCGTGTTCGCATTGAGTGGGGCGGTGCCGCGCGCGACGGGCCGCGACGGTCGACGACAGGTCCTGGAGCTCACGGGCCGGATCGAGTCGAGCTCCGACGGGCTCCGGGTCGGTGAACCGGCGACGCTCACCGTACCGGCGAGTCACACGGCCGCCGTGTCCGGCTTCCCGCCACGGATCCCCGGCTACCGGGTGAGCCAGCGGGCGACGGAGGACGGGATCGTCGTCGTGCACCTGCCCGAATCCGACGTATGGTGGGCGGCCACGCTGACGTTCCCCTCGACCCTTCAGTCGGGCCGGGTCGCAGGTTCGACGACCACCTCGGGCTGAGCGTTCGGGGCGGTGTCCAGGTACCGGACGTTCAGGGGCGGACGCGGACGCTGCGCCCCTCGAGGGAGACGACGTCGTCGAGCTGCAACTGCCGGCCGCGTCGGCGATCGATCTCGCCGTTGACCCGCACCGCGCCGTCGGCGATCGCCGCCTTCACGTCTCCGCCGGAGTCGAGCAGACCGGCGAACTTCAGGAACTGCCCGAGTCGGATGCCCTCGCCGCCGATCGGGACATCGGTGATCTGTGTCGGGTTCGTCATCCCCGAATGCTAACAAGGATGGGTTCACTGGACTCGGGGACAGCATGTGGTTGTACCCTCAGCGGTACCGGGCCATCGTGGCTCGCAAAGGAGCAACACCATGGGCGAGAAGTCCGCACGGAAAGAAGGCGGCAAGACCGCACCCGCGAAGACGCTGAAGGAGAAGCGCACCGCGAAAGCCGACAAGAAGGCCGGCAATGCGCGTTCGGAGAACACCGACGCGATCACGCGGGTCAAGAACCGCTAGTCCCGATCCTCGGCCCCGCGCGGTCGGTGATGCGCTCAGGCGTCTGTCCCCTCACGGAGACGGGCGCCTGTTCTGGTCTTCACCCTCGCCGCGATCCGCCCGGGTGTCGACCTCGACCGGCAAGCGGTGGGGAGCAGTCCCCATTGAGCCGCCGTCGTGGTGTGCCCCAATCTGGACCCTGAGAACAACAACCGTCGATCAGGGGGACATCACCATGGGGTACACATACCGGCAGCGCATCATCCGCACCTCGGCAGCAGCCTTGGCCGTTCCCGCACTGCTGCTCCTGAGCGCATGTGGGAGCTCGGGCGGCGAGATCGGCGATGAGGTCCGGATCACCGAAGGGACGATGACGGTCACGGGGATCGAGCAGCGGACCGCGGAGGACGTCGCCGCGCTCGAACTCGACGAGCTCGCCGGCCAGACGCCCTACTTCGTGACGTACGAGGTGGCCTTCAACGACGGCTCGGAGGGCGACCTCAACGAGAACTTCTGGAAGGCCAAGGCGTCGGACGGTGAGGCGTCGCCCATCAACGTCCTCAACTTCGGTGGGGATTTCGACTGCACCGGTCTCGGCGAGGTGTCCGACGGCAAGGCGGAAGGGTGCCAGCTCATCATGGTGCCGGAGGGTGCGACGCTCGAGTCGGTGTCCTTCGGTGGAGCGGGCACGTGGCGCGCACCGCAGGCGGAGTGACGCCGAGGCCCTGACCACTCACGCGCGGGCCGGGCATCCCGCTATCGTCGTGGCATGTCCGACCTCAGCCCCGGCGACGACGCGCTCGAGCTCGCCCGCCTGCTCATCTCGATCGACTCCGTCAGTCCGAGCCTCGCCCCAGGGGCTTCAGGAGAAGGGCGGATCGCGGCGGTGATCGCGCAGCGACTCGAGGGCGCCGGCTTCGTGGTCGACCTCGTTCCCGCGCCGGAGGACCCGCAGCGCGTCAGCGTCGTGGCCGTGCACGCGGGATCGCAGCCGGGGCCGACGGTCGTGTTCAACGGCCATCTCGACACCGTCGGGGTAGAGGGCATGGTCGACCCGTTCACCCCGCGGATCGCGGACGGCCGGCTCTTCGGGCGCGGTGCCAGCGACATGAAGGCCGGCCTGGCCGGGCTGATCGTCGCCGCGGAGCGACTCGCCGCGACCGACCACCCCGGCACGGTCGTCTTCACGGGCGTCGCCGACGAGGAGGACGCGAGCGTGGGGGCCGCTGCCGTCCTCCGACACCTCGCCGATCGTGGTGTGACGGCGGACGTGTGCCTCATCGCCGAGCCCACCTGGTTGGACCGGGTGTCGGCGCATCGGGGGTACGCGGTCGTCGAGGTCACGCTGCAGGGGACGGCCGCGCACTCGTCACAGCCTGGTCTGGCCGTCGATGCGATCCGTGCTCTCAGCGCGCTGCTGCAGGAGGTGGAGCGGGCCGACGACGAGCTTCATCGGCGACCGGCGCACCCGTCGCTCGACCACGGTTCGTTCACGACGACGGTCGCCAGGGCAGGGAGCGCCCCGTTCACGATCGCCGCCGACGCGACCCTCGTCATCGAACGACGCACCCTGCCGGGTGAACGCGCTGAGGAAGCCCTGGTCGAGGTCCAGGCGATGCTCGACGCGGTCGCAGCCCGGATGCCCGGCCTCCGCACGGGCGCCCGGCTGACCCATCAGCGCGAGGCCTGGGATGCCGACGATCAGGGTGCGGCCGCGCGGTACGCCGACGTCCTCGCCGCCGAGCTCTTCCGGGACGCCGAGGCCGCACCGGCTGCGGTCGGAGCGCCGTATTGGATGGAATCGGCGCTCTGGCAGGCGGCGGGGATCCCGACCGTCGTGTGCGGCCCCGCGGGCGGCGGACTGCACGCCGCGGAGGAATGGGTCGACCTCGACCAGCTCCGGCGGTTCCCGGAAGCGGTCATGGCCGCGACCCGCGACGCGCTGTCCGGATCGAGCGAGGCGTGACGCCCGGTGGGCCCGACCGCATCGCGGTGATCGGGCCGGGCGCGATCGGAACCGTGGTCGCCGCAGCGCTCCACGAACAGGGACGGACGCCGTTCATCGCGGGGCGGTCGAAGCGGCCGGAACTCCAGCTCCAGGTCGACGATGAGACGGTGACGGTCCCCGGCCCGGTCCACACCGATCCGGCGGAGCCTCCGGGCACCGCGGACCTCGTCTTCCTGGCGGTCAAGGCGACCCAGACGGCTGCCGCTGCGGACTGGCTCGCCGCGTTGTGCGGCCCGGACACGGTCGTGTGCGTCCTGCAGAACGGCGTCGAGCAACGCGAGATGGTGGAGTCACTCGTCCGGGAGGGAGCGGTCGTCCCCGCGGTCGTGTGGTTCCCTGCCACCCGTGAGGCCGGCGGACCGGTCACCCTGTTGAGCCCGCCGCGCCTGTCCCTACCGGAGGCACCCGGTGCCCTCGTGGTCGAGGACGCGTTGCGAGGCTCCCGCTGCGCCGTCGAGGTCTCGACCGACTTCACGACCCTCGCCTGGCGGAAGCTGCTGCAGAACGCCGCCGCCGGACTCATGGCGTTGACCGGACGCCGATCCGGCATGTACCGGCGCGACGACATCGGCCGCTTGATGCTCGGCTACCTCGAGGAATGCGCCGCCGTCGCGCGCGCGGAGGGTGCGCGGTTGACCGACGACGAACCACGGCGGCTCCTCGACCAGTTCCGTGCCGCTCCGGTCGACCGCGGGACGTCGATCCTCGCCGACCGCGAACAGGGGCGACCGCTCGAATGGGACGTCCGCAACGCGGTGATCCAGCGGCGGGGGAGCGCGCACGGCATCCCCACGCCGATCAGCGACATCGTCGTGCCGTTGCTCGCCGCGGCGAGCGATGGGCCGGGCTGAGCCACGACAGCATCGGGATCGAGCCTGGCGATAGGCTCGAAGGCATGCTTCGTCTGATCGCCTTCGCGGCTCTCGGTGCTCTTGTCGGTGGTGTGATCGTGATCGCCGTCGGTCCATCCACCGTCGGGTACACGGTGGCCGGCATCGCACTCCCCGTCTTCATCATCTCCACCGTGCTCACGCTCATCGCCCGGTCGGTGGGGAACGCCATCGGGGCTTCTCCGGAGGCCGTGCAGCAGGCCAAAGACGCCCGCCGGCTCGGGGTCGCACGCATCGACGCGCTCCGTCAGACCGGCACACAGATCAACGATCAGCCACTGTGCGAGCTCGACCTGACCGTCCAACCACTGCAGGGATCGGCCTTCGCGAGCACCATGCGCACCGTCGTCCCGCTGACCGCCATCCCGATGTTCCAGCCCGGCACGGAGCGTGATGTCGCCATCCTGCTCGACGGTGGACCGGAGGTCGCGTTCATCGACGAAGGTGAGCTCTCACCGGCGGAACGGGCGCGTCTGCGTGTGCCTGGGCGTGGGTCCGTCCCGTTCATCCCGGTCGAGCCGCACCGCCGCATCGTCGACGGCGTCCGACGGGGGCCGTTGCTCGGCATCGGTCGCGCGGGCCGGCCCGCTCGGTTCGCCCTCTTCGCCGTCGTGGCGATCGCGGCGGCGACGGTCGTCGTCGCGCCGTTCCACCAGGCGGTCGGGCAGTCGTTCGCCGCCATCCAGGATGGACGGCTCCGACCGGATCTGCGCCGACCGGAGGCGCTCGCCGACGCTCAGCGGGCGCTCGAGGAGGCGATCGGTCACGACCGGGTGGTCTCCATCACGGTGGCGGCCGACTTCATCATCGTCGAGGCCCCACTGTCCGCTGGTGACACGAAGACCGACCGCTGGACCTACCGGGACGGAACCGTCACCAACGACGGCGCGGCGACCTCGCAGCCCGAGTCGACGGCCGAGCAGTTCTCCTGGACGGATGTCGCGCTCGACCGCGTCTGGATGCTGATGCATGACGGTGCCGAGCAGGTCGACCGGCCCGTCGGCGACGCCCTCGCCTACGTGGTCCGCGCGACCGACGACGACGTCCACAGTCCCGCCTTCGGTCGCCCGGCCGGGCCGCCGGAGATCATGTTCAGTGTCGGCGACGACTACGGCACGACCTCGTTCGTCGCTGACGCGGACGGTTCGGGCCTCACCGCGCGGTGAAGCCCCGGGACACTCCGAGCGAACGGCATACTGTCGTCATGAACGCTGCGTCACCGTCATTCCCCCCGCTGGTCGTCGGATCCGCCCCGGCCCGGACGGAGCGGGCGACCCGCCCGGCGTTCGTGCTCACGCTGATCGGAGCGGCGTTGGTCCCGGTGCTCGGGATGCTCCTCGCCGTGCTGACCACGACCACCGGAGGGTTCGCCCTCGGCATGCTGGCCGGGCTGTCCTTCAGTGTCATCTCCTGGCTCATGCTGTTCGCCGTGGTGCAGTTCGCGACGGTCCGCGGAGCGCAGTCGGTGGCTCGCACGGTGCTGACGCTCGACACGAACGGCCTCCGCGGCAGCATCCCGCAGGGCGAGGTCTTCCTCCCGTGGGGCGCGATCGAGCGCATCTCGGTCCGCTCACGCGGCAAGTGGCGGATCCTGACCTTTCACCTCGTGCCCGGCCTGACCGCGCAGTCTCCGGGCGTCTCGATGACCCTCCCGCCACGGTCCTTCGCAGCGCTCGGCAAGCTCGGGTTCCAGGTCGGCGAGGTGGCGATCGACACACCCGTCGACACCGTCCTCGCCGCGACGAACGCGTTCACCGGCGGCCGTCTGCGCTGAGCCGTGGTCGACGGGTCTGTCGGATGGTCTGGCACGATCGGATGTATGGACTCCGCACACGCCGCCAGCCCGGTCGCCGCCCCCGACGTCGATGCCGCGAGGACGATGTGGCAGGCGTACGCCGAGCATCGCGGCGGCGCGGGACTGGACGACGCCGACTACACGGTCGAGCACTTCGGCGACACGGCCGAGCTGGCGGACGAACTGCTCGACATCGTCCTGAGCGGACGGAAGCGGGCCACCGCCGAACTCGTCTCCGAGTTCGCGCATCGCGGGGACCCGCTTCCGCGGATCGGATCGCACTGGATCGCGTGCGACAGCACCGGTGCTCCGCGGATCATCATCCGGAGCGTCGCACTGCGCATCGGTCCGTTCGGGAGTGCCGACGCCGCCTTCGCGTTCGCCGAAGGCGAGGACGACCGCACGCTCGAGAGCTGGCAGCGCGAACATCGACGCTACTGGGAGCGGACCACTGCGGCCCGGGGTGCGGTGTGGTCGGAGTCCGAAGAGATCGTCTTCGAACACTTCGCCGTGGTGTGGCCGCCGGAGCACGCCGACGGACACGTTCCGGTCAGGCCGGTTCCGTAGACTCCCCGCATGCCGATGTCCGACTACGTCGCCTCGATCCGCTCCCACATCGGGACCGGGTTCCTCATGCTCCCCGGGGTCACCGCGGTGATCCGCGACGGGGACCGGTTCCTCCTCGGCCGCCATCACCACTCCGGCCTCTGGAGTCTGATCGGCGGCGGCGTCGAGCCGGCTGAGGAGCCCGCCGACGCCCTGCTCCGCGAGGTCCTCGAAGAGACCGGCGCCCGGGTCCACATCCGCGGGATCGTCGGGGTGTACGGCGGTGAACCGATGATGGTGCGCTACCCGAACGGCGACCACGTCGGCTACGTCACCACCGCCTACGACTGCGAGCTCCTCAGTGAGGCGACCGCGGACCCCGAGGAGCTGCTCGAACTCGGTTGGTTCGCCCGTGACGAGATCCCGACGCTGCCGCGGCGCGACTGGATCGATCGCGTCATCGACGACGCCCCGGGGCGCGAGCCGGCGGGCGGCGAGATACGAGCCACGTCGTGATCCGCGTCGTCCTGTTCGACCTCGACGGCGTGATCCGACACTTCGATCCAGCCCTGGTGGTCGACATCGAGGTCAGGAACGGGCTCAAGCCCGGGGTGCTCGCCGGGATCGCCTTCGCGGCTCCGCTCATCGACGAGGTCACCACCGGCCGGATCACGAGAGCCGAATGGGTCAGCCGGATCGGACACCTCGTCGGTGACCGGGCGGCAGCTGAGGAATGGGGTGCTCAGACGTGGTCGGTCGACCACGCGCTCCTGGAGCTGTCCGACGAGATCCGAACCGCGGGCTTGACGACGGCGGTGCTCACGAACGGCACGGACACGATCGCTGCTGAACTCGCAGCGTCGGGCATCGCCGACCACTTCGACGCGATCTTCAACTCGGCGGACATCGGCTTCGCGAAACCCGACGTCCGAGCGTTCCAGCACGTGCTCGACGTGCTGGGAGTGAGGGGCGCGGAGGTGCTCTTCACCGACGACTCTGCGTCGAAACTCGTCGGAGCAGCGCGGCTGTCGATGTCCACGCGTCGGTTCACGACGGTCGACGACCTTCGGGGTCGCCTGCGCGACGCAGGCGTACCGGTTCGCGGTGCGCAGGCGCCCGAGCGCTCAGGCCGAGGCGAGCTCGCGGGTGGTGAGGACGCCGGTCTCGAGCGCTGAGAGCGCCACGACCTTGTAGCCCTCGGAATCGAAGAAGATGGTGACGCGATCCGGCTCGACACCCATCACGATGCCGGGACCGAACTCCTCGTGGTGCACCGCCTGGTCGACATGCAGCGGCGAACCGGCGACGGCATCTCCGGACCCGGCGCGCTCCTCCTCCTGGTGTGCCTCATGCCGTTCGCAGCCGTCGCAGTTTCCGCACCATTCCGCTGCCTCGACACCGAAGTACTCGAGCAGCACCCGCCGGCGGCAGTGCGACGTCTCGGCGTAGGCACGCATCATGGCGAGCCGCGATTCAGCGATCCGCTCGCGTGACTCGAGCGTCTGGCGCACAGCGCCGATCGCGCGCTTCGGACCGATCTCGTCGATCGCCCGGACGCCGTCGGCGGTGTCGACGAGGCCGGCGTCCGCGAGGTCGTTGACGAGGCGGGCGACCGTGCGGCGCGGCCGATCGAGCTGCTTGGTCAGATCGCCGACGCTCGAACCCGGAGCAGCGCGGACGGCCCGCCAGACGGCGCGCAGTGCGTTTTCCGACACCGAACGCTTGGTGAAGAAACGACGGAGACCGAGATCCTCTGCGCGGTAGTGGAGCGCGGTGGTGGCAGGTTCACCATCCCGTCCGGCCCGTCCTACCTCCTGGTAGTAGGCGTCGAGTGACTCGGTCGTCGTGGCGTGGAGGACGAAGCGCACGTCGGCGCGGTCGATCCCCATCCCGAACGCCGAGGTCGCGACGACGACGTCGAGTTCGCCGGCTCGCCAGCGATCGTGGACGGCGCGACGTTCCGAGGTCTTCAGGCCGGCGTGGTACGCGGCCACCCGTCGTCCTTCGGCCGCGATCTCCTCGGCGTATCGCTCGGTGTCGCGGCGCGTCGCCACATAGACCAGTCCGGGCGCCGTCCAGGCGCGGGCCTCGTCGACGACCGCGGCTCGTTTCTCCGCTTCGCTCTCGTGCCGGTGCACGACGAGGCGGATCTCCGGGCGGTCGACGCCGTGCACCTGGACGTCCGGATCGTGCATGCGCAGGCGTTCGATGATCTCGGCGCGGACGGGGCCGGATGCGGTGGCCGTCATGGCGAGCACCGGCGGATCGCCGAGTTCGCGGCGGACGTCTGCGAGGCGCAGGTAGTCGGGTCGGAAGTCGGTTCCCCATGAGGAGACGCAGTGCGCCTCGTCGACGACCATGAGTGAGACACCGGCCGCGCCGAGCCGGGCGACGGTCTCCTCGTTCGCGAGCTGTTCCGGAGCCAGCAGCACGTAGACGGGCCCGCGCTCGTCGATGCGCTCCCAGGCCTCCGCGATCGCATGCGGCCCGAGCGAGCCGTTGAGTGCGACGGCCGGAGGGGCGGCCGGCGCCGCCTCGATCGAGGCGAGTTGATCGGCCTGCAGCGCGACCAGCGGTGAGATGACGAGGGTCACGCCACCGCGCTGGGCGCCGGCGACCTGGTAGACCGCCGACTTCCCGCCGCCCGTGGCGAGGACGAGGAGCGTGTCGCGCCCCGCGACGGCCGACTGGATCGCCTCCCGCTGTCCCGGCAGGAACGTCTCCCATCCGAAGTCATCGCGAGCGATGCGATCGACGGAACCGGCGGACGTACGAGAGGAACCCATGCCTGTGACGGTACCTCCGCGCACCGACCTGTCGAGCCCGCTTGACGAGTGCCGCCGGCTCTGCAACGCCGCACCGTCGAGCAGGACGGAAGTCGGTCTCCGGGGTCCTCAGGCGGTCAGCTCGCCATGACGCCGTAGAGCACGTAGTCGTCGAGGTATTGCCAGACGGTCCCGGTCTCGGCGAATCCCGCGCTGCGGAGTGTCTCGAGGTGGAAGCCGAGGGTGACCTTCGGCGGCGCTTCGTGGAGCGATGCACCCCAGACCTCGTCACGACGGCGGAGCGCGTCGGCGTAGCGCGGCGTGGCCGCGACCGCGTCCCACCAGCCGTCCCACGTGTCGGTGTCGCCAGAGAAGGTCTCCTGCTGCATCGCCTCGTCGTCGGTGCGGGCGATGTCGGCCAGCGTCGACTCGTGGTGTGCGCTGTACGAGAGGTGATCGCCGTTCACGACGATGCCGCCCGGCCGGATGAGGGCGGGCAGTGCGCGGTAGACGTCGACGAGGTCGGCGGGTCGGAGCCAGTGCAGTGCCGTCGAGGAGACCACGGCGTCGAACCGGCCGTCCGCGATGAGCGGATGCGCGGCCCAGTCGGCGTCGGCGAGGTCGACCTCCGCGATCGAGAGCCGCGGGTCTGCTGCCGAGAGGTCGGCGGCGATGGCGAGGAGCGCGGGGTCCTTGTCCGCGACGACCGCCCGACCATTCGGGACGGCCGCGAGGACGTGCTCGGCGAGGGAGCCCGTCCCGCCCGCGAGATCGAGGATGCGGGGCGCGGGCGAGTCCGCGCAGATCGCCGCGACGACCCGCGCGATGGTGTCGAACCGCTCTGCTCGATGCCTGATGTAGCCGGTCTGCTGCGCATCCCAGCGCGATGCGAGGCTCCGAGCGGTCGCGAGCGTCGTCGCGTCGTCGGTGGAGATGGATTCGGTCATGGGGACTCCTTGGTGTCGGGGTGGAGGTGTCGTTCCGGTGGTAGTGAGAATTCGAAGCGCACCCGGCCGGCCGCGTCCTCGTGCCGGTGGGTGCTCACGTCGTAGACCCGGTCGATCAGGCCGGGATGCAGGACGTCCCGGGGTGGGCCTGCACCGGCGACGCGGCCGTGGTGGAGGAGGACGAGGTGGTCGCAGGCCTGAGCCGCGAGGTCGAGATCGTGCAACACGACCACGACGGTGGGTGCGATCGTGCGCAGGAGTGCGACGACCTCGAGCCGATGTCTGAGGTCGAGATGGTTCGTGGGTTCGTCGAGCAGGACGTGCGGCGCACGCTGCGCGAGGGCTCGGGCGAGGGCGACCCGCTGGAGCTCTCCTCCGGACAGGGTGGCCAGGCGGTCGAACGCCCGGTGGGTCAGCCCGACCGCGTCGATCGCGGCGGCGACCTCCTGATCGTGGGTGGTGCCACCGACGCGGAGTACGCCGTGTTCGGCGAGACCGCCCAACGACACCTCGTCGACGACGCGCAGCCCCGGGTCCGGGTCGACTCGCTGGCCGACCTCGGCGACCCTGCGGGCGATCCACCGTCGGCGCCGCGTGCCGACGTCCTGCCCGTCGACGGCGATCCGACCACGCTCGATCGGAACGGCTCGCACGATCGCGCGCAGCAGCGTCGTCTTCCCACCGCCGTTCGGCCCGACGATCCCGGTCACGCTGCCGGTCGGTGCGGTGAAGGAGACGGCGTCGAGCAGCGTGCGGCCACCGGAGCGGACGGTCACCGCCGCGGCTTCGATCATCCGAGATCGTCCAGGAGCCGTGCGAGTTCGTGAGGGCCCTTGATCGAGAGCAGGCTCGGCGGATCCGTGTACGGGAAGCGGAGTGCTGTGACCCGGTCGTCACGGACGGCGCTCAGCCCGGAGACACCCGGCGTGCTCAGGAAGGCGTCGATCGTACTCTGCGGGTCGCCGCTCGAGTACAGCAGCACGATCGTGCCGGGATCGCGGGAGATGATGTCCTCCACGCTGGCGTCGAAGACCCGCTGATCGGAGTCCGCGTACACGTTGGTGAGGCCCGCGGCCGCGAAGACCGGGGTGACCATGCTCGGCCCGCCGTACGGCGACAGCACGGCGCCGCCGGACGAGACGTAGAGGGCAGCGGCGGTCCCGGCGTCGGGAGCAGGTGACTGCACGGTCGCCTTCGCCGCGGCGATGGCCTGCTCGGCCTGTTCGCCCGCTCCGAGTAGGCCGCCCAGGGACCGGACCTCGTCCCAGACCCGGTCGAAGGTCGCCGTCCTGCTGAGCGCCGGGTCGGGGTTCGAACAGTAGGCGGTGGGGGAGTAGACGGGGATCCCGCTCGCCGCCAACGCGTCACGGTCGACGGCGTTCTCGGGGGCGATGACCAGATCCGGCGACGCACCGAGGATGCTCTCCTGGGAGACGACCGAACCACCCGTCGCGTTCTGCTCGGTGGTGAGCGGCGACAGGGCGTCGAGTGCGTCGTACGTGGCGTCCGCGTACAGGCCCGGTTGTGGGGTCGCGGTGATGGCGACGATCCGGTCGACGGCTCCGAGCGCCTCCAGGTTGGGCAGTTCGTCGTCGTTCACGAGCACGATGCGTCGGGCCGGCGCGTCCAGGGTGATCGTCGAACCGCAGTTGTCGATGGTGACCGGGAAGCCGGCGTCGCTCGGAGCGCCAGAGGGCTCAGCTGCGGTGGTGGCCGTGCAGGCGCTCAGGATGCCGAGCGCGAGCACGGGGACGGTCGCAGCGAGGAGCGCTCGCCGGAGTCGAGGTGTGGTCATCGGGTGTCTTCCGTTCTGATGGGGGAGGGGAGGGGCTCATGTCTCGGACCGGGCGCCGTGGCCCTGGCGGAGGAGCGCGAGGAGGAATGGCGCGCCGAGGATCCCGGTGATCACACCGACCGGGATCTCCTGCGGAGCGAACGCCGTCCTTGCGATGGTGTCGGCGGTGACGAGGACGATGCCGCCGAGCAGGGCGGCGACGGGGAGCACGGCCCGGTGGCGTCCGCCGACGAGCCGGCGCGCGAGGTGGGGGATAACGAGCCCGATGAAGCCGACGCCCCCGACGGCCGCCACCGTCACGCCGACCATCGCCGAGACGCCCACCATCAGTCCGATCCGCGCTCGCTCGGGGTCGAGTCCGACCGATCTGGCCGAGTCGTCGCCTGATGCCAGGGCGTCGGTCCAGGGCGCGAGGACGATGAGGGCGCTCAGGCCGATCACCGCGGAGATCGCTGCGGCGAGGAGGGCGGCCGGTTGCACCGACGCCAGCGACCCCAGGAGCCAGAACAGCACGGAGCGTGCCGCTTCCGGTGCGTCGCTGGAGAAGACGAGGAAGCTCGTGGTGGCGTTCAGCGCGTACCCGACGGCGAGCCCGGCGAGGACCAAGCGCAGGGGCCCGCGTCGATTCGCCATCCCGGCGAGCAGGACGACCAGCAGCACCGCACCGATGGCCCCGGCCAATGCGGCGCCGGCGACGAGGAGCGCGCCGCCACCGCCGATGACGAGCACGACGAGGGCCACACCCGTCGAAGCGCCCGAGTTGAGTCCGAGCAGGTAGGGGTCTGCGAGCGCATTGCGGACGAGGGCCTGCAGCATGACTCCCGCGACGGCGAGCACGGCGCCGGCGACGAGTCCCATCGCCACCCGCGGCGCTCTCGTGATCCAGACGATCTGATCGACCGAGTCCGGCCAGGGGCCGGGTGCGCTTCCGAAGAGGTGCCGGGCGAGGACAGCCACCACCGTCGGCGGTTCGATGGGGACGGGGCCGATCGCCACGGCGATGAGGATCGTCGCCACGGCGAGCATGGCAAGACTGACGGTCATCGCCGCGTCATGCCGGCGGCCACGCCGGATCGACGCGACGACGACCTCGTTCAACCCTGACGCGCCTTGAAGCGCGGGTTGAGCTTGTTGATGACGAAGACGCGACCGCGTCGGCGGACCACTTGCGCTCCTGGCATCTTCTTCAGCGACTTCAACGAGTTCCTGACCTTCATGACCGCACCCTCCATATTGATAATGGTTATCAATACCATAGTGGGTGGATCTCGCCGATGTCACATCGACCGCCGCTCGGAGTGCCGTTCAGTCGACGGGCGTGCGTGTCCGGAACGCCGACGCTGCAGCCATGACCGCGATCAGCACGAGCATCATGAGCGGCGGCATCGCGGCCTCGGCGCCTCCCTGTGCGACGAGCCGACCGGTGAGCGCGGCGCTCGCCGCGATACCCGCGGCGGAAGCCGAGTTGATCCAGGTGAACCCCTGCGTCAGTTCCTGGGGGACGACCGTCGCCTGCACGATCTGTGAGGACGAGGCGAGGAGCGGTGCGATCGCGGTCCCGCCGACGAGGAGCATGATCGCCAGCCCAGGCAAGGCGGGCCAGACGGCACCGACGACGACGGCGAGCGTGAGGACGACGGACGCGATCAGCTGCACGGTCCGGGGCTGCGGAGTCGATCGCAGCGCACCGTACATCGCGCCGGCGACGATGCTCGCGGCACTGGAGAGCGCGAGGACGAGTCCGATGAACGGTTGTCGTCCCTCCGCCGTCGCCGCCGCCGTGACGAGGAGTGGTACCGCACCGAAGAAGCACCCCAGCCCGAGGTTCACCCCGAGCGCCGCGAGGAACGGTGGGGCGAGGAGGGTGGAGCGGTGGATGTCCGCCCCACGCTCCGGTCGACGTCGCGGTTTCGGGGCGGTGGAGCGTTGCAGTGAGAGTGCGACACAGCCGGTGGCCACGAGGATCCCCGCAGCCGCGGATCCCGCCCACGGCGCGAGCGAGGTACCTATGAGCGTCACGAGGATCGGTCCCGACAGGAACACCGCGTCGTTCACGTTCGCCTCGAGGGCGAAGGCGGTCCGCAGCGCATCGGGCTCCGGGAGGAGCCGCGACCAGCGCGCCGCCGACAGGGCACCGGGCTGCGGGATCGCGACACCCGCGACGACGACGATCGCCAGGGTGATGCCGAACGGCGCACGTCCTGCAGTGGCGATCGCGACGACGACTGCACTGACGTGCACGAGCACGGCCACCGGCACGGTCGCCGTCTGTCCCCACCGGTCGGTGAGTCGGGCGATCTGCGGGCCGATCACCGCCTCGGCGAGCGCGAACGCCCCCGTCGCCGCCCCTGCGGCCGCGAACGACCCCGTGGCGTGCTGGATCGAGAACAGCAGCCCGAGTCCGGTCATGGCGACGCCGAGCCGGGCGAGGGCTGCAGCGAGGAAGAACCGGGGCGCGCCGGGGTGGCCGAGGACGCCGCGATACCGGCGGGCGGCTGAGCGGAAGTGGCCGAGGATGGAGGGCGGGAATGAGCGAGCAGTCGTCATGGACGATGCCTCCGAGGCGGAGCGGGGGATCGATCGGCAGACAAGTCGGCCTGGGCTTCGACGATCACCACGACACCGCGGTACCCGTCCATCGTGCCCGCCAGGCCTGCGGGGTGCAAGCATCGCGAGTCGCCCGCGGTGGACGGTCCGCGTGAGATGTGGGTGGGTCGTGCGGTGGAGTTCGGGTTCCGTGCTCCGCGGGCGGTCCCAGCGCTGGTATCTTACGGATGACGCCGACACCATCGGGGTGTGAATCCGGATGCGGTGAGGAGTGACGAGGTATCGATGCGAACGGTCGGCGTACTGGACAGTGACGACCGCGCCCGTGCGTCTGCCGTGTCGTGGCTCGGCTCCCACGCACCTGATCTGCAGGTGACGATCGCGGCGTCGTCCTGGGGCGAGATGCTCACGGACGACCGGTTCCCTCCGAGTGCGGTCGTGTTGTGCCCGCGAGTCGGGGACCGGGTCGACATCGCGTACAAAGCGCGTGTCTGTCGCATCCTCGACATCGACGTGGTCGTGGTCTCCGATGCTCCTCAACAGGAGATCCGGTCCGGGCACCGGAGCGTCGGCGCCACGTTCGTCTCGACCGTCGAAGCGGCGGCGGGAGTGCTCCGCGCAGGAAGCTGACCCGCGCCCGCAGCCGGGCTCAGCCCGCGGTGTCGGTGAGGAGCGAGGACACGGAGGCCGCGATGTGGTCGGCCCCCTCGTGGTCCTCGGCCGTGATGGTGACCACGGCGTCGCCGGCGAAGATGACGAGCTGCCCGTAGGCCCCGTGGAGTCGCCAGGCCGCGCCAGGACCATCCCACCCGGCGAGCGCATACCGCTCGTAGCCATCGCCGGTGCCGGAGGGCACCCACTCGGTGTGCATGGCGTCGATCCACTCCGCCGACAGGAGTCGTTCGCCTCCCCACCGGCCGCGGTCGCGGATGAGGCGGCCGATGCGCGCGAGTTCCGTGGTGCGGAGGTGCAGCCCTCCGCCGGCCGCGATGAATCCGCGGGGACACCGCTCCCAGGGCGCGTCGTGGATGCCGAGCGGTGCGAGGAGTCGTTGCTCGATGTAGTCGCCGACGTCGCCGACCCGGGTCTCGAGCGCGCGCATCGCCGTGTAGGTGCTGGCGTTCGAGTATTGGAACACACGACCGCGGGACGGCCTGCTCAGGAACTCGAGGGCGAGGTCCGGCCAGTCGGACAGCAGGGTCGGTGACCAGGGGAGGTCGACGCCGCTCGTCATGTTCAGGAGGTGGCGGAGGGTGACGTCGGCAGTACCCTCGCCGAAGTTGACTTCCGGGAACACCGCGCCAAGCGTGGTGTCCATCGTGATGAGACCGTCGTCGATGGCGATGCCGACGGCGAGCACACAGACGCCCTTCGCTGCGGAGTGGATGTCCTCACGGACGTCCTCGGTCCAGCGGTGCCCGGCTTCGTCGTCACCGGCGAGCACGTGCAGGCCGTGCGCGTCGAAGCCCAGCTCGGCGACCTGCTGGACGATGCGGTCGCGGAGGAGGGTTGCTCGGGTCGTTTCGGCTCGGGTCACGGTTCCAGTCTGCCCGACGCCCGCACGGCGCGAACGCCGTCCATCGCAGGGTTCATCGGGTGCGACCGGACTTCCCGACGTCCAGGCGGCCGGCGAGTGACGCCCCGAGCAGCCCGAGCGCGGCGGTCCGGTCAAGAAGTCCGCGTGAGCGACAACGGTTAGCGGCACCGCGCAGCTCACTCCTGCCGCCGATCCCGGCGCTCAGCCCCCTCCAGGCGGGGAGGCGTTCGCAGTGCCCGCGCTGAACGCGGTCAGCAGTCGCCGGCCCTCCGGCCAGGCGCCGAGTCCACTGGCGGCGTTCACGTGGCCCTGCCGCCCGATGCTGATCCGAGGCACGCCCCACATTGCGGCGAACTCGGCTGCGCGTGCCTCTGAACAGTACGGGTCGTCGTCACTGGTCACGAGCACTGCGGGTGCGGATGGCCGGACATCGAGATCTTCGGCGAACGCGGCGGCGACCCTCGGGAATCGCGGCCCCTCGGGATCGGGTGCGGCGACGAGGAACAGCCCGGCGACTCGTGCAGGGTTCGCCGCCGCCCAGCGGACGGCCAGCAGGCACGAGAGGCTGTGAGTCACCAGGATCGCCGGCTCACCTGCCACCGCCCGGTCGAGCGCGGCGGACCAGTCGTCGAGATCCGGCTCGTCCCAGGAGGCCGGCGCGAACCGTCGGATCGCGGGTGTCTCGCGCTCCCAGAGGGACTGCCAGTGGGCGTCGTCGGATCCACCGATCCCGGGCATGGTGATGATCGACATGGGATTCCTTCGTCGTGGTCGGGCGATCTGCCCTCAGCGTGCCAGTCGAACCCTCCGTCTCAGCAGCTGGAGCGTCACCATCCGTTGTTTACTAAGCAGATGACGGACGATGCTTCGCTTTCCTTCGATCGAACGGATCAGACGATCCTCGACGTGCTCCAGGTTGACGGGCGAACCACGATGACCGACCTCGCCCGGCTCGTGCACCTGTCCCAGCCGGCGGTGTCGGCGCGGGTCCGCAAGCTCGAGCTCGCCGGGTACATCACCGGCTACGGGGCTCGGGTCTCGCCGCAGAAGCTCGGCCTCACGACGCACGCCGTCGTCCGACTCCGGACGACCCACGCACAGATCAAGGCGTCGCTGAGCCAGTTCGACGAGCTTCCGGAGATCCACCGGATCTACCGCGTGACCGGCGAGGACTGCTTCGTCCTCGACGTGCACGCCTCCTCGCCGGAACGCCTCGAGCAGATCATCGACGCCATCGGTCGGTTCGGTCCTGTGAGCACGGCCCTGGTGCTGCGCGAGTACCCGGCCCACCCCATCGCCAGTCGCTGAATCTCGCTCTGCGGTCCGCATGTCGCATCGGGCTGGTCGAGTGCACCCGGCGGCGACTACCGTTGACGGGTGTTCACCGTGACCAACCTCACCGACGGCATCGACATGCGGCCCTTGGAACTCGGCGACGCGCGGGAACTCGCCGCCGCATACGTGCGAAACCGCGACCATCTGGCCCCGTGGGAGCCGGCCCGATCCGACGAGTTCTTCACCGAGGCGGCGCAAGCGGCGGACCTCACCAGCAAGCTCGCGTCGAGCGCCGCCGGGAGCGCACACTCGCTCGGCCTGTTCGACGGCGCGGCCATCGTCGGCCGGTTCAATCTGTCGGGGATCGTCCGTGGCCCGTTCCAGAACGCCGGGTTGGGCTACTGGGTGGATGCGGAGTACGCGGGCAAGGGCCTCGCGACGGCCGCCGTCCGGGCGATCCTGCGGGTGGCACGCGACGACCTCCGCCTGCATCGGGTGGAGGCGAGCACCCTGCTGCACAACCGCGGTTCGCAACGGGTGCTCCGCAACGCCGGGTTCGAGCACATCGGTATGGCGCCGTCGTACCTGCGGATCGCCGGGACCTGGCAGGACCACAACCTGTACCAGGTGATCCTGCACGACTGACCGTGTCGTGTGGGTCGAGTGGTCATCCGCGCTGGCCCCGTGCACACTGGGGTGATGACAAACGCCCGTGTCGTCTCGGTCAGCAGCGACGATGAGCACCGCTTCTCCAAGCCGCGACGGGACGCGATCACGCTCATCGCTGGTCTCGGTGTCGAAGGCGACGCGCATTTCGGTGCGACGGTGCAGCATCGGTCCCGCGTGAGACGGGATCCGACGCAGCCCAACCTCCGACAGGTCCACCTCATCCACCGGGAGCTCTTCGCGGAGGTGGACGCCGATCTCGCCCCGGGTGAGCTGGGCGAGAACATCACCACCGAGGGGCTGGAGCTCCTCGACCTCCCCGCGGGTGCCGTGCTCCGACTCGGGACGGACGCCGTCGTCGAGGTGACAGGGCTTCGGAATCCTTGCGTCCAGATCGACCGCTTCGAACCAGGCCTGCTCAAGCAGGTCGTCGGTACGGACGCCGAGGGTCGCACCGTCCGCAAGGCGGGAGTCATGTGTGTCGTGCTCGCCGGCGGCGTCGTGCAGCCCGGTGACCCGATCACCGTGGAACTTCCGGACGGAGCCCGGGAACCCCTCGCGCCGGTGTAGTGGCAGCTCCGCAGTATCGCGGTGTAGCGCGGAGCGACGGTGCGTGTGATTCCCGCCTACCGGAGCGCCAATCGCGTCTGCGTGTGGGTCGCGCCGCCGTCGTTCTTCATGCTGCGGAGGAGGCGGTCGAGAGCCGCGGTGCCCGCGACGCGGATGTGGACGAGGTAGTCGTAAGCGCCGGTGACGTGCACCGCGTCTCTGATCGCGGGGATCCGACGGGTCCACTCCAGGAACTCCTCCGACTGACGCGCGGGGTCGAGTCGGACGTCGATGAACGCCTCCAGCCCGTCCTCGGCGACCGGGGCGTCGGAGCCGAGGATCGCGCGGTACCCGGTGATGACACCACTGCGCTCCAGGCGGTGGACACGAGCCGCAGTCGCATTCGTGCTCAACCCGATCTGACGACCGAGCTCACTGAACGAAATGCGCCCATTGGTCCGCAGAACATCGATGATTGCACTGTCGAGGTCGTCCATGCGACACAGTATGCCGTCTCACTGCCAGAACACACTGTCTCGACCGGTGTGCTGCACCAGAGTCGTCGGCATGGACCTTCTCGTCGCCCTCCTCGCCGGTTCCGTCGCCGGGCTCGCCCTGGCCGCACCGCTCGGGGCGATCGGGATGCTGCTCCTCCAGGAAGGCATCATGCGCGGGCTGCGCCGTGGACTGCCTGCGGCCGCCGCCGTTGCGACGGTGGACGTGGCATACTGCACGGTCGCCGTCGCTGCCGGTGCGCTCGCCGCGCCCATCGTGAACGGCTGGTCTCCCTGGCCGCAGCTCCTCGGTGGTGTCGCCGTCGTCGCACTCGGAGTGCACGGTCTCCTGCAGGGTCTCCGTGCGAAGCCGTCAGCCGGGGAACGGCCCGCAGGCCGCTCGGGCACCTCGCGTCAGCGCTACCTGCTCTTCCTCGGCCTGACGGCGATCAACCCGGCCACGCTGGTGTACTTCGCGGCGATCCTGACCGGGCTCGCCGAGTTCACGGCATCAGGGTCGACGGCGGCCGCCTTCATCGTGGGTGTCGGGCTCGCATCCTTCGGCTGGCAGACGCTGCTGGTCGCGCTCGGAGCCGGACTGCGGCGGAGGACGGGCGCGTCCTTTCGGAGGTGGACGGCCATCGTCGGCAACGGCCTGATCGTCGCATTCGGCGTCGCCCTCATCGTTCAGGCCCTGTGACCGTCTCCCGGTATGCGCCGGCTCGTCCGTCGATCAGCGCCTCACCGGCACGTCCCCGCAGGGGTTCCGGGACGTCGGCGCGACGATCTGACCGCTCGAGGTCGTGCGGTGACGGCGGGCCGATTCGCTTCCCGATTCCCGTGAATCGAATAACGTATGTTGCGTTGCTTTGATGGGGTCATCGCAGTGATGCGTTCGGATTGAAGGGGGATGTCGGGTGACGGATTCGCGTGGGGGTACGCCGGCCGGTTGGTATGCGGACCCGTGGAACCCGACCGGGCAGCGGTACTGGAACGGCTCGGAGTGGACCCCGCAGGTGCAAGGCGGAGTTCCGCAGCAGCCGCAGCCGTCATCGCAGCCACGACCCGTGCAGCAGCCACCAGCCCCACAGCAGGCACAGCCGCCACACCAGCCGAAGCGTCCTGGCAAACGGCGGGGCCGCACGATCGGCATCGTCACCGGGAGCGTCGCGATCGCGGCCGCGCTCGCCGTCGTGGCGGCGTTCGTCGTGGTCCCTGCCATCAACGGCGGCGATGAGGGCCGTATCACCACCGACCAGTCCGCACTCTACGACTTCACCGCCCCACAGGCGGGCCTCGAACGCGACCACGAGTTCGAGATCGACGTCGACTACGACGTCAAGGCCGAGAACAAGAAGCGGGCGGACGCCGACGACCTCGACCGCGGCGGCAACGCACCCCCGTGGGCGTTCCAGGTCTTCTACGACGCGGCTCTGACGAAGCAGGCCGAGTACTCGGTGTACCAGTCCGACTCCGGTGGCGGCGTCACAATCTCCGGAACCGAACTCGGGAAGACCTTCGGGAAGACCGAGGCGGACATCCTCGACGAAGCCGGAGCGTCCCGCGGCCGCTGGGGCCTGCACGACGAGTACTTCCTCGTGAGCCGGCTCGAGAAGGACGGCACCGAGCGGGACAAGCCGCTCGTGACGAAGTTCACGGTCGAGTCGGAGTACTCGGCACCCGAGGTGACCTTCGGGGCGGCCGACGACAGCGGCGGTGTCACGCTGTCCTGGGAGTCGGTGGAGGGCGCCGACACCTACCTGATCGTGCACCACGAGGTCACCAAGCGGGGTGACGGCGTCTTCAAACTGGTGGCCGAGGTCGACGGGACCGAGTGGTCCTCCGCTGGCGACACCGAGAACCTCGAGGTGAAGGAGGCCCCGTTCGTCAGTCGTCAGAACATCGGGCTGCAGGCCTACAACTACCGCTCGCAGACCGAGGACGACGTGGCCGGCGGTGAGGAGCAGGACGTCGGCGAGGAGGAGATCGCCGCCGAGACGATCGGGTTCGACCTCGGCGTGATCGCCACCGACGGAACCTCCTTCTCCCCGTACAAGCCGTACGACTTCACCCGCTCCGCCGGCTTCCTCCCGCTCGAGGTCGCGTCGAACTCCACGCGGGCGCTGAAGAACTGGGGTGCCAGCGGCTACATCGAGGGCATCGAGAACGTGCAGAAGGTGCTGCCGTTCGTCTCGGTCGACGGGCGCACCCGCTCGACCGTCGCGTACCTCGATGACAGCGCCGTGCTCGACTACGGCGATCGATGGGTCGTCCCGCTCCGTGGGCGCAACACGCAGCTGGGGGAGTGGATCCCGATCACGAAGCGGTCGACCCCCGACCCGGTCGCGGCCATCGCCCAGTTCAACGCCGCAGCGCAGGAGGCTGCCCCGCCGACCGGCATGCCGCGGTTCGACGCCTTCGTGGCACCCGAGAACACCGACGCCGAACCGGTGTCCGAGGTGCCACCCACCGACTACCCGGTCTACGGCAGCACCGAGTTCACCCGGTTCCTCGCCGGGCACCTGATCGCCCAGACGAAGTCGATCGACATCTCCGACTTCGTCGACACTCCGGGAGCGCCCGACCCGTACGATGCCGTGTACGAGGCGCGGGCCCAGAACCCCTACGTCTTCAACGTCAGCTACGTCGGACTCCGCGACGGGGGAGACACCCTGCTCGTGACGTATTCGCTGCCGAACGACGAGGTGGCGGCGCTGCAGGCGCAACTCAAGCAACGCGTCGACGAGGTCGTGGCGGCAGTGGCACCCGAGGGGCTGAGCGATCGGGAGAAGGTCACCGCGCTCAACGAGTGGCTCGTCTCGAACGCCGAGTACGACGACGCCGCCTTCGCGACCCTGCAGGGCGACGCGTTCGACGGGGTCCCGGCCGGCTATGAGTACGCCTGGAACGCCACCGGGACGCTGCTGCAGGGACTCGGCGTGTGCGCGAGCTACTCCTACGCCTTCAACGCGCTCGCGAACGCCGCGGGTGTGCAGACGGTCGTCGTGACCGGGGATGTCCTCTCCGGTGGGCCGCACGCGTGGAACAAGGTGTTCGTGGACGGGCAGTGGCTCGCCGTCGACACCACCTGGAACGATGGCGGCGACCCCTCGGCGTACCTCATGATCCCCGACTCGGGCTTCACCGACACCGCGCAGCGGGTGGAGGACACGTACTGGATGATCGACTCGTCGATCCCCGCGTACGCGACGCCCTGATCGGCGAGCATCCTCGTCGTCGAGGACGGGCTTCGATCGAGCACGCCCGCCGCTTCGACGCGGACGGCCTGCTCGGCCGGCGGTCTACAACAGCGCGGGCCGTTCCTGGTCGCGAACCTCGAATCGGACGCTGCCGCCGTCGATCAGGGCGTCGAGTTCCTTCTTGTCCATGCGGGGGCAGGCGACGGGGTCGAGGAAGACCCTGGCGCCGCGGTCCTCGACGACCTCGTCGCCGATCTCGGGCTCGGTGGCGAGGTCGACCGCGAAGTGCGACTCGCGCTCCGCTTCGGATCGGATGCGAAGACCGCCGGTGCGTGGGTCGTCGGTTCGGGTTGCGAGGGTCCGGATGACCGTGACGGCGTTCTGGGTCAACGTGAGCATGGTGTTCCTTCCGGTGATGAGTCGGCTTTCCCTTTCAGCTTGAGGTGATGTGTGCATGAGTGCAACAGTTGCCGTGTACCGATACCGAATGGAGATGTCCGTGGACGACCTGAATCTGCTGGAGGCCGCCCAGCGACCGCTCCAGAACGAGCTGCTCCAGACCGCTCGACGACTGCTCGACGCTGGGACGTCCGATGATGATCGTGCGGCCGCCATCAGTCACCTCCGCGACGAGTCCGAGGACGCGTGGGAGCGTTGCAACGCGTTCTTGCTGGCGTACGCAGTCAGTCGATGCTGCGAGCCTGCCGAAGCCGTCGATGACCGGGGCATCCGATCCGGCCTGCATGACCGGTTCGCAGACGAATTCATCGATGCGGTCGCTTCGGGACTGCCGGCGCTCGCCCTCGAGTGCTGGACCCACCCGCCGATGCTGATACCGCCGTTGCCGCCGATGGCGAAGCAGACCGCGATGCTCGTGGCGGTGCTGGATGAGGCGATTCGACGCCAGGCCGGCCAGGCGGATCCGCAGCCCCTCGTCGATGCGTTCCCCGACGGGGTCTGGATCGAACTCTCCGACGATCCCGCGCACGTGGGTGCCAACACGGAGCCGTAGGGGGCAGGAAGCGCCCTCGCAGCATCCCGATCGGTCAGAGGCCGATGTCGAGCAGTTCCGTCGCGGCGGGTTCGCCGGCGGCGAGCGAGAAACGGTTGAGCGCGTCCACGAGTGCGCGCTGGTCGGACATCGGCATCCGCTCGAGGATCCGTGCGATCTCCTGTCGTCGGCGTTCCGTCACCTCCGACACGATCGCCGCCCCGGAGTCGGTGATCTCCACGAGGACCTCCCGGCGGCTGTCGGAGCTCGGGACGCGACGAACCCAGTCCTTCGAGGTCATCCGGTCGATCACCCGGGAGAAGGTGGAGCGATTCATGTGGAGCTGCGCGGCGAGCAGCCCGATGCGCGATCGTTCCTGCGTCGAGAGGATCACGAGCACGCGGAACTGCGGCAGACTGATCTCCTGCAGGACCCCGGTCAGGGAGCGGGCCACGACGCCGAGGAGTGCTCGCGAGGCGATGAGCGTCGCTTCCACCGCGGCCGTGTCCTCGACCTCTGCCACCTGACCGACCTCCACCTGCGTCCGATACGCGACGTCCTCGTCCGTCATCGTACAAGTCGTCCACACCCGGCGGGCGCGGCGACATCGCCCGACGACGGGGTGGGTGCGTGCTCAGGCGTTCAGTCGCCGGTGCAGTGCGTCGAGCACGGCGAGATCGGCTTCGTCCAACTCGGTCGACGAGCGCTGCAGGGCGAGTGTCGCGGCGGAGCGGAACGTGTCCGCGTGGTCGGGTGCGGTCGCGGCCAGAGCCGCGAAGCACTTCTGCAGCCGCATCTGGACTTCGAGGATGCCGGCGCCATCGCGGGAGAGCGGACGGAACGCATCCATCACGAGGTCCTCGAGGGTGACGCCGCGGACCCAGACCTGCGGGTGGTCGACCTCGCCGTCGCGCGTCGTGGTGAGGGTCGCTGTGAAGACCCGTTGCAGGGCTCCGATGATCTCGATCGCCGTGCCCGGGTCGTTCGTCGCCGGTGAGAGGGCCCGGCTGCCGATCTCAGCCAAGGCGATCACGCCGAGACGCGGGTCCTGCTCGTAGGTGCGATGGGCCGCGATCCGGAAGGCCTGCCGGATCGACGCTTGCAGCGCCGTCTCCGCCTCGCCCACGACGATCGCGAGCGGTGTCGTCGCGTCGGCGACCCGGCCCGCCGTCGCGACCACCTGGACGGAGACGTCGGCGTTCGCCGCGGCTTGGTTCAGCGTCCGCAGGTCCACGAAGACGACGTACCCGGGCTTGTCGGCGAACACGGGTGTTCCCTGGCGGTCCGGCCCGGCGAGTGGGTTCGCGCCGAGTGAGGGCGACTCCGCATAGGCGCTGAGCGACGTCGTGGCAGCGGCCTCGACGCGGTCGATGATGTCGGACATGCGGCCGAAGGTGGAGAGATGGGCGATCCAGCGCAGGAGTGTCACGACGACGATCGTGATCATCACCAGCGTTCCGAAGAACAGGATTGTGCGTCCCTGGTCGCCGTAGTAGCCCGTCGACAACGCGATGATGCCGACGAGGGAGAAGGTGAAGCCGCCGACGAACGTCGACAGCGCGTTCTGCGAGGTGGTGTCCTCGACCATGAGCTGCGTCGCTCGCGGCGTCGCGATCGTGGTCGCCGACGAGTAGACGGTCACCATCGCGGTGATCGAGAACGTCGTGACGGCGAGCATCGAACTCGCGATGATCTGCAGGATCGATCCGACGGAGTCCTGACCGAGGTCGATCACCAGCCGGAACGGGAGCAGGCCCCCGATGAAACCGGCCGCGAGGGCGAAGGCGACAGCCATCACCGTGAACACGGCGGCCCTCGCCCACACCTTCTTGCCGAGCAGGAAGAGGAACCTCGAGAGACCTGTCTTCATGATGTCCTTGCGGTCGACGGCGGAACACCATCCTGCCGGAGAATGCAGTCGCACCGTCACCGCCGGATCGGCCGGCCCATCTGATCGGCGGAACGAGCGAAGACGCCAGCGGGCACCCTCGACCGAGCCCGGGCGCCGACGTCAGCCGACGATGGGGCGCTCCTCGGGAGCGGTGAACAGCAGGTTCCGTTGCCGGATCGCCAGTGCCGCAGCGAGCCCGATCGGACCGACACGTCCGGCGAGCATGAGCGCGGCGAGGACGTACTTGCCGAACGGTTCCAGTTCTTCGCTGAGCCCGACGGACAGGCCGCACGTCGCGAAGGCGGAGATGGCCTCGAACAGGATGCGGTCGAGCGGGGCGTCGCTGACGCTCATGAGCAGGGCGGTGGCCGTGAGGACGAGCGTCGCACCGAGGAACGTGACGCTGATGGCGACACGGAGGGTGTCGCTGGGGATCCGACGGGAGAACACCGTGACGTGCCGGTCGCCTCGGGCCTCAGCGACGATGGCGAGGAGGAGGACGGCGAGGGTGACGACCTTGATGCCTCCGGCGGTCGAGGCCGAGCCGCCTCCGACGAACATGAGCGCGTCGGTTGCGAGCAGGGTGACGGGGTGGGAGTCTCCGACATCGGTGAGGGAGAAACCGCCCGAGCGCATCATCGTCGAGGCGAAGAGCGCATGGAAGATCTTGTCGCCCACGGAGAGCTTGCCGATCGTCGCGTCGTTCGACCACTCGAGGGCACCCCAGAGCACCGCACCGATCACGAGCAGGATCGTGGTGACGGTCAGGGTCAGCTTGGTGTGCAGGGTCCAGCGCTTGTAGTCGAGTCGCCGATTGAGGAGGGTCAGGAACACTGGGAACCCGAAGCTGCCGACGAACACGCCGACCATGATGGGGACGAGGATGAACGGGTCGCCGTCGAAGCGGCCCAGTCCTCCCTCGTTGAGGACGAAGCCGGCGTTGTTGAACGAGGAGATGGCGTAGAAGAGTCCGTGCCAGAGGCCTTCGGACCAGGACTCCTCCACCATGATGAATCGGGGGATCAGGACCAGCGCGAGGACGAGCTCGATCGTCAGAGTGGTCAACACCACGATTCGCAGCAGCGTACCCACCTCGCCGAGCTTGGACGTGCCGATGCTCTGTTGTGCGAAGAGTTTGCTGCGCACCCCGAGCTGTCTCGTGACGACGCGGGCGAGGAGGAGCGCGATCGTCACGATGCCGAGCCCGCCGACCTGGATGCCGACGAGGATCACGAGCTGGCCGAAGAAGGACCAGTGTGTCGCGGTGTCGACGGTGACGAGCCCGGTCACCGTGATCGCGGAGACCGCCGTGAACAGCGAATCGTGAAGCGGCGTCGCACGGCCGTCGGCCGCCGCGATCGGCAGGCTCAGCAGTGCGGTGAAACCGGCGGCGGCCGCAAGGAAGATCAGCAGTGCGACCTGTGCGGGAGATCGTTTGGTCAGTTCGGGGAGCAGATGATGAGGCCGCGGCGACGGGGCGCGCCGCCACCAATCGGCCAGGGTGGCACCGACGGAACGAAGCATTCCGACCTGGTCGCGAGCCCCCGGGCCGTCAGGCCTGCGATCGGGACCTCCGTGGGTGTTCTTCGATCCGGCCACGCGTGAAGCGTAGCGTTCCCGGGCCCGCGCATCGAGTGGGCCTGGTCGCGGACGGGCCGTGCGCGACGGCCGCGGCCTGCGCCATACTCTCGGGATGGACATCCTGAACGAAGTGATCCTGGCCGGTGGCGATCTGTTGTGGACGTGGGCGGTGCTGCCCGTCCTCGGGCTCCTCGGTCTGTACTTCACCGTTCGTTCGGGCGTGGTGCAGTTCCGGCTCATCCCCGAGATGTTCCGCACCCTCACGAACAAGACGCCGCTCGGTGACGACGGCAAACCGCAGTCGGTCTCGGCATTCCAAGCGTTCACGATCTCGGCCGCGTCGCGGGTCGGCGTCGGCAACATCGCGGGTGTCGGGACGGCGATCGCGATCGGCGGCCCCGGGGCGGTGTTCTGGATGTGGACGATGGCGTTCATCGGAGGCGCGTCGAGCTTCGTCGAGTCGACCCTCGGCCAACTGTTCAAGGTGCGGGACAAGGACGGGTTCCGCGGCGGTCCTGCCTACTACATGCAGCACGGCCTGAAGGCGCGTTGGATGGGGATCGTCTTCGCCGTCATCCTCATCGTCTGCTTCCCCTTCGCGTTCAGCTCGCTGCAGGCCAACACGATCAGCGCGACCGTGTCCTCGAGCTTCGGCGGCGAGATCGCTTGGATCCCCTGGGTGATCGGTATCCTGCTCGCAGCATTGACCGCGCTCGTGGTGTTCGGTGGTATCCGCCGCATCGCGAGCGTGACCCAGGCGGTGGTGCCCGCCATGGCACTCGGCTACTTGCTGCTCGGCCTCGTCATCGTCGGGATGAACATCGACCAGCTGCCGGTCGTGTTCGCGTCCATCTACACGCAGGCGTTCGGGTTCAACGAAGTCGTCGGCGCAGCGCTGGGCACCATCATCATGACGGGCGTGAAGCGGGGCATGTTCTCGAACGAGGCCGGTCTCGGTTCAGCGCCCAACGCGGGTGCGAGCGCGGCGGTGACGCACCCGGTGAAGCAGGGCCTCGTCCAGACCCTCGGTGTCTACTTCGACACCTTCCTCGTGTGTTCGATCACGGCGTTCATCATCCTCGTGTCCTCGCCGGACCTCGCCGGGGCGACCCGCGGCATCGGACTCACCCAGAACGCCATCGTCGGCAACCTCGGCGAGTGGTCGAACGTCCTCCTGAGCATCATCATCTTCCTCCTGGCGTTCAGCTCCATCCTCGGGAACTACTACTACGGCGAGTCGAACATCGAATTCATCTCGTCGAGCCGCCGTGTGCTCACCGGGTACCGGGTGCTCGTCGTCGCCGTGATCTTCCTCGGTTCGATCGCCTCGGCCGACGTCATCTGGAACACCGCCGACGGCATCATGGGACTCATGGCTCTCGTGAACCTCGTGGCCATCGGATTGCTGTCGGGCATCGTGTTCAAGCTGTTGAAGGACTACTCCGCGCAGCGGCGCGCCGGCCTCGACCCGGTCTTCACCCGTGACCGGTTGCCCGAGGTCAGTGGGATCGAATGCTGGCAGGACGCGCTCAGTGTGACCGGCCCCCTGCCCGTGCAGGAGGCTCGCACCGTTCGCTGACGCGGGATCAGGCTCGAGCGTCTACACTCGACAGCGGTGCGCCGGGAAGTCTGGTCGGCGGGCGGTGAACACACCGCTCTCGTCTCCGACCGAACCCGGTCGGCCGTCCGAGGAGCACCATGCCAGCCGTCGACGCCCCGCCCGAGCCTGCCTCCCGTCCCGCCCTGAACGTGGTCGGAGGACCACACCCCGTCGTCGACGTCCTCGAGCGATGTCTCGGTGACGCGGACATCCCGGTCACCCACGCCATCGCGGACGGTACGTGGCACGTCGTGATCGTCGAGGTCCCGCCGGGAGCGCGACGTCACGGTGCCGAGCAGTGCTCCGAACTGGCGGGACTCCTGCGGGAACTCGTAGCCGTGCAGACGGGCGCGGTCGAGGTCGTGGTCCTGGTGGATGCGGGTGAGCATGCCGACGACCGCCGGTTGGCCGGGAGGTTCCAGACGGTGCTGACCAGGATGACCGCGGAGGCGCAGATCCTCTTCGGGGTCGCCAGCACGATCAACGGCATCGACGTGTCGGGTGAGGTCGATGTGCCGCTCTTGTGCCGCCGACTGATCGAGTACTTCGATCAGTCGGAGACCCTCGTCACCGGCGAGCTCCTCGTCGCTCAGGACCTCCGACAGCACTCGATCGGCACGTTGCTCTCCAACCGCTTCGCCTGACCCGGGCCGGACTGCACAGGCGGATCCGGCCGACGATTTCCGCGTCACCCTCTGAGTCGCCACGGAACGTGAACAACGGGTGAATCCGCCCGCTCACCCGTTGTCGATCCTGCGATCGAGGAGCAGGATCTTCGCCGTGGACCCCATCATCCTGCTCTCGCTCGTCGTGATCACGGCGCTCGCCTTCGACTTCACCAACGGATTCCACGACACGGCGAATGCGATGGCCACCTCGATCGCCACCGGTGCGCTGCCGCCGAAGGTCGCGGTCACGCTCTCGGCGGTGCTGAACCTCGTCGGCGCGTTCCTGAGCATCGAAGTCGCGCTCACCGTGACGAACGCGGTGGTGAAGATCCAGGACTCGTCGGGAGCTCCCGATCCGGCGCTCCTGGAGGGCGGCGGCTCGGCGCTCCTGCTCATCGTGCTCGCCGGGCTCATCGGTGGCATCATCTGGAACCTGCTCACCTGGCTGCTCGGTCTGCCGTCGAGCTCGTCGCACGCGCTCTTCGGCGGTCTCATCGGCTCGACGCTCGCGGGCCTCGGGTTGAACGGCGTGAACTGGGCCGGTGACGGCTCGAAGCTCGACGGCGTCGTCGGCAAGGTCATCCTCCCGGCCCTCATGTCGCCCGTGCTCGCCGGCGCGGTGGCAGCGATCGGCACCTGGCTCGTCTTCCGGGTCATCGGCAACCTCGCTCAGGGACGTCTCCACCGCGGCTTCCGGATCGGGCAGATCGGCAGCGCGTCGCTCGTCTCGCTCGCCCACGGCACGAACGACGCACAGAAGACGATGGGTGTCATCACCCTCGCGCTCATCGCGGCGGGCGGCTGGGACGACACCGAGTCGGTCCCACTCTGGGTGAAGCTCGCGTGCGCCCTCGCGATCTCGCTCGGCACGTACATCGGCGGGTGGCGGATCATCCGCACCGTCGGCAAAGGCATCGTGGAGTTGAACACGCCGCAGGGCATGGCCGCCGAGAGCTCCTCCGCTGCGGTCATCCTCGCCTCGAGTCACCTCGGCTTCGCACTCAGCACCACACACGTCGCGACCGGATCGATCCTCGGCTCCGGCGTCGGACGGCCGGGGGCGCAGGTGCGCTGGCGGGTGGCGCTCCGAATGGTCGTCGCCTGGGTCATCACCCTCCCGGCTGCCGCGCTCGTGGGCGCCGTGATGTGGTGGCTCGGTCACCTCGCGGGCGGGGCGATCGGCGGGATCCTCATGGTCGCGATCCTCGCGGGTGTCGCACTCACCATCTACCTCCGCTCGCGCCGCGACAGCATCGGATCCCACAACGTGAACGACGACTGGCAGGACGCCCCCGCCCGTTCGTCGCAGAAGACCACAGCGTAAGGACGTCGGACATGTTCATGCTCTTCCTCGAAGCCGCCGGCCAGGTGGCCGTCATCGCGCTCGTGCTCGGAGCGGGTCTTCCCACGCTCTTCGCGCTGGGTGTCCGCTCGTTCGCCGTCGCCGGAGGGGCCGGTTCCGACGACCGGAGCGGGTCGGCCACGCCGACAATCCCGTCGGCGCTCCTCCGAGCCTTCGGCGTGCTGTGCTTCGCCGTCGTCGTCGCTGCAGTGCTGGTCGGGCTCACGATCATCGTGGCGACCGGTCTGGGGCAGGAGGTCAGCTTCGACCACGTCTTCCCGACCTTCACCCCGAAGGGCTGAGGATGTCCTCCGAGAACGGGACGGACCTCACCGGCAGCGGGTCCGGCGTGGTGGCGCGCGTCGTCGGTTGGCTCCGCGCCGGATACCCGGCGGGCGTGCCCGAACACGACTACGTGCCGCTGCTCGGCATCCTCCGACGGAGCCTCACCCCCGAGGAGTTGGACCAGGTCGTCGGCAGACTACTCATCGATGCGGAGCAGGCGGAGACGTCCGGCGAGCCGATCGGTCAGGATCGCCTGCGGGCGCGCGTCGAGCAGCTCCTCCTCGGTCCGGCGCTCCCGGAGGACCTCGTCCGCGTCTCCGCCCGTCTCGCGAGCGCGGGGTGGCCGCTCGGCAGCCCGGACGACGTCCGTCACGTGGCGACTGACCATGACGCCTCCGGTCGGGCGGCACGCGCGACCCTCCTCGAGGAACGCGGAGGGCTGGTCGCCCGCATCGTGCGCTGGCTCCGAGCGGGGTACCCTGCAGGATTCCCCGACCAGGACTTCGTCCCGCTCGTGGCGCTCCTCCGCCGGCGGCTGAGCGACGCCGAGGTGGCCGAGGTGGGTGCGCGCCTCGCGGCCGAGGGCGACACGTCGCTCAGTCGGGTCGACGTCGCCACGGCGATCGCTCGGGTCACCGCGGAGCTGCCGAGTGACGAGGACGTGGAGCGGGTTCGTCGGTCGCTCGCCGAGCACGGGTGGCCGAGCGACTTCGCGGTCTGACGGTCGAGCCGGGGTGGCGGGGTGCGGGGTGGCGACCGCTGAGTCCTCACTCGCGGCCGGTGTCGGCGGCCCGTCGTAGGTTCGGGACCGTGCCGGAACGTGTGGAAGCGTGGTGGGCCCGCCGTCAATGGTCGAAGGGCCTCGACACGCCGTACCCGGTGGGCGCCTACCGGCAGGCCTGGGCGTCGTTCCCCGCGCTCTGGCGTCAGTACCACGCGGATCTCAACGCTGGCATCGTCCTCAGCCAGGTGCCGCCGGCCGCCGATGTCCTGCTGCAGTGGCAGTGCGACCGGGGACACCGCTTCGTCGCGACGCCGGCCGAACAGCGCTCGCGGCCCGGACGCGAGCGTCGCCGCAGCGCCTGGTGTCCCGAATGTTCCGATGCGGCCGATCCGTCGAGGGTCGTCGCGTTGCCGATGCGGGAGTCGGTGACCGATCCGGCGCCCGCGGTCGCCGGGATCATCCGGGAGCGTCGCGCGCGACCGAAACCCTCGCTGTGTGAGAAGACCCCTGACCTGCCGGTGGGGGAGGCCTTCACGTCCGTGTGCGCGCCGAAACCGGCGTCCGCCGTCGAGGCTCAGCTGCGCGCAGACGTCCACGAGCGACTCGCGCTGACCGAAGGACTGAACGCGGTGCGGGTGCAGCGTCCGTTCTTCCAACACCTGGAGGTGTGGCCCGACCTGGTCTACCCGGAACTGCGCATCGCCATCGAGTACGACAGCATCGGCCGGCACGGACTCGAGCACGTCGGGCGCCGCGAGGAGGTCGACCGACGGAAGGACCGCGCGCTGCGGTCCGCCGGATGGGAGGTCGTCCGGCTCCGGACCGGGAAGCTCGAACCGCTCGGTCCCCACGATCTCCAGCTCTCCTCCTGGAACCGCCGGGCACTCGACCGGCTGATCGACACCCTCAGGGCCGTCCGAGGCCCGTTCATGGTCGACGCGTATCTGCGGTGAACAGCGAATGCGCAGGTGCCACGACAGGGCGATGATGGGCTACCCTCGTCGCAGAGGGAAAAATCCCGTCGTGCTTCGGCCGGCGGAAACGCACAAGCGTCTCGTGGGAGTCGCCACTTCTTCATCGAAGGAGTGCGCCCATGCTCGAACCCTCAACCTCCACGGCTGTCGAAGACTCGCCGCCACGCCTCCGCGACGCCTGGGTCGCGCTGGCCGGCCTCTCGGCCGTGTTCCTGTTCGAGATGCTCGACAACTCCGTCCTGAACGTCGCGCTCCCGACCATCGGCCGTGACCTCACCGCTTCCACCGCGTCACTGCAGTGGGTGTCGGGGGCGTACTCGGTCGCCTTCGGTGGCCTGATGCTGCTGTTCGGCGCGGTCGCCGACCGGTTCGGCCGGCGCCGGGTCATGCTCGTCGGATTGATGCTGCTCGCGGTCGTCAGCGTCCTGACCGTGTTCGTGGCCTCGGTGGAGCAGCTGATCGCCGTGCGCGCGCTCATGGGTGTCGCTGCGGCGATGACGACCCCGGGATCCATGGCGCTGGCGTTCCGTCTGTTCGACCGGGACGACCTGCGTGTGCGTGCGCTGACCGTCATCTCGACCGCCGGACTGGTGGGCCTGGCCGCCGGCCCCACGATCGGTGGACTCGTGCTCGCCGTGGCGCCGTGGCAGGTGCTCATCGTCGCCAACGCCCCGATCGCAGTGATCGCCTGGATCGGGATCCGCGCCGGGATCGGTGCCGACGAGCGGTCGCACCTGCACCGTGACCGGATCGACGTGCTCGGCGCTGTGCTCGGGACTGCGACCGTCGTCGGTGTGCTCCTCACGCCGACCCTGTTCGTCGCCGGCACCGACGTCGCTGCGGGCTGGGGAACGGCAGCGGCAACGGTGACCGCCGCGATCGGCTTCGTGGTCAGGGAGCGCACCGCCCGCCAGCCGTTGCTGGATCTTCGTCTCGTGGCTCAGCCGCTCGTGGCCTCCGGCTTGGCGTACAAGGCCGCCGCCGGGCTGGCGATGGCCGGCTTGTCGTACCTGGCGACCCTGCAACTGCAGTTCGCCTGGGGGTGGCCGCCGGCCTTGGCCGCTGTCGCGATGCTCCCGCAGGTCGTGGTGCTCTTGGCGAGCGGTCGCTTCGTCGGTCCGTTCGTGCACCGCGTCGGTCTCGAGCGGGCGGCCTGGATGAGCGCCGCCGCGGTCGTCTCCGGGCTCGCCGTGTTCGCGCTGCTGAGCCGGTTCGGCTACCCGTGGGTGCTCGTCGCACTCGTCCTCGTCGCCGCCGGGATGCGGGTGGTCGGAGTCGTCGCCGGCAACAACGTCCTCCGCGGGCTCCCGGCTGACCGCACGTCCATCGGTGCGGCCCTGGTCGACACCGCGAGCGAGATCGCCACCGCGGTCGGGATCGCCGCGACCGGGACGATCCTCGCCGCGCTCGTCGGCGGCGGCATCGCGACCGAGCACTTCACCCCGGCCCTCGTCGCGTCGTTCCAGCAAGCGGTCCTCATTGCGGGATCGACCACCACCGCCCTCGCTGCAGCCCTCGTGGCTGTCGGTGTCCTCCGTTCACATCACTCCCCATCTCAGCCCGCAACCCAGGAGCCTTCCCATGTCTGACCGCATGCCCCGTCCCCCGTTCGACCCCGAACTCGCCCCCTTCCTCGCCGCGCTCGAGGCGCGCGGGCCGTTCACCCTGACGACCGAGATGCTGCCGAGGATGCGCAGCCTCGACACGACCGAGGATGCCCTCGACGAACGGCTGCGCTCGCGGGGGTTCGAGCGGCGCTCCCTCACGGTGCCCGGCCATCTCGGGGATCCGATCACGCTCGCTGTCATCCAGCGGATCGGGCGCTCGGGCGCGACGACGGCGGTCTACACGATCCACGGCGGCGGGATGATGTTCGGGCATCACCTCGGCAACCTCGAGTCCTACGACGACTGGCTCCTGGACGACCATGACGTCGTGCTCGTCAGCGTCGACTACCGCCTCGCCCCCGAGTACCCCGACCCGTACCCGGTGGAGGACTGCTATGCCGGTCTCGTCTGGGTCGCGGAGCACGCGGATGAACTCGGTATCGACCCGGACCGCATCGTGATCGCGGGCCAGAGCGCGGGTGCCGGGCTCGCCGCGGGCACCGCCCTGCTCGCCCGGGACCGCCGTGGGCCGGCCCTGTTCGGGCAGATCCTCGTCTCGCCGATGCTCGACGACCGCGATGCCACCGTGTCGACGATGCAGATCGACGGGGTCGGGGTCGCGGATCGGCAGATGACGCGGTTCGGCTGGGAGGCCTATCTCGGACACCGTCGCGCCGGTGAGGACGTGTCGATCTACGCCGCCCCCGCGCGGGCGACCGACCTCGCCGGTCTTCCGCGCACCTACATCGACTGTGGCAGCGCCGAGGTGTTCCGTGACGAGACGGTCGCCTACGCCAGTGCGATGTGGGCTGCGGGTGGCGATGCCGAATTGCACGTGTGGCCGGGGGCATTCCACGGCTTCACGAGCATGATGCCGGCCGCCGGCATCTCGCGGACCGCCACCGCAGCCCTGGCCGACTGGACCCGGCGGCTGCTCGGAACACCTACCCCAGGGCGTTCGGCTCTGCCGGGTGCGTCATGAACCCGTGAACTGCGCCACGGTGTCCCAGGCGAGCTTCACGATGAGGATGGAGAGGGTCACCAGGAACACGATGCGCACGAAGCCGCTTCCGCGCTTCGTCGCCATGCGGGCGCCGATGAACCCGCCGGTGATGTTCATGACGGCCATGGCGAGACCGAGCGCGAGCAGGACCTCGCCGTGCACCCCGTACACGACGAGGGCGGCGAGGTTCGTGGTGAGGTTGGCGATCTTCGCGTTCACGCTGGCCTGCAGGAAGCCGTAGCCGAGCACGCCGACGATGAGGATGACGAAGAATGAACCCGTTCCCGGTCCGAGGATGCCGTCGTAGAAGCCCACCAGCAGGCCGATCATCGCCGCCCGCCAGGCGACCGCGCTGGCACGGTCATGGCGGGGTTCGTGGTGCAGGCCCATGGTGGGCTTGAAGAGGGTGTACAGCGCCACGGCGATCACGGCGACGAGCACGACGGGCGTCAAGACGTCGCGAGGGACGTACCGCGACAACGCGGCACCGGCGGTCGATCCGGCGTAGGCCCCGGCGACGAGAGGCACCAGCAGCACGAGCTGCACCCTGATCTTGCGCAGGTACACCCAGCTCGCCGACAGGGTGCCGAAGAAGGACGACAGCTTGTTCGTGCCCAGGATGAACGGGGTCGCGACGTCGCTCGGAACGGCGATGACGAGCGCGGGCAGCTGGATCAGTCCACCGCCGCCGACGACCGCGTCGACCCAGCCGGCAACGCCCGCCGCGACGAGGAGGAGGACGAGCGCGGCCACCGAGACGGGGAGCCATTCGGCGATCAGCGGTCCATCGAGCACAGTCGCCCAGCCTAATCGTCAGGGTGACGATCCAGAGCGCTGACATCGAACGGGGTCTTCGAGGGTTCATATGATCCCGATGCATTCACATCTGCTTATATGTACAGATGAACGAGGATCTCGAACCTGCTGCCGAGTTGTTCAAGGCGCTGTCCTCCTCCTCGCGGTTGCGGTTGCTGCGCATCCTGGCCGGCGGCACATCCACGGTTGGTCAACTCGCCGAACAGAGCCAGTTGTCGCAGCCGTTGGTCTCGCAGCACCTGCGGACGCTGCGCTCAGCCGGCCTCGTCTCGGTGCAGCGGATCGGTCGAGAGGCGCACTACGACGTCGCTGACGTGCACGTCTCGCACATCGTCGACGATGCCGTGCAGCACGCGCTCGAGGGATAGCGAGAACCACTATCGATTAGCTGCATGTATTGCAATTCGCTTATGAGTGAGATGTACTGGTCAAGCGTCGCCGTCCATCGCGACACCCGATCTCCTCCTTCGAAAGGCAACCATGAGCACGACTGACATCCACGCCGAGCACTCCGTCACCGAGCACGAGCACGGAACGGATTGCGGCCACGAGGCCGTCCAGCACGACGACCACACCGACTACGTGCACGGCACGCACCACCACGCTCTGCACGACGGTCACTACGACGAGCACGAGAGTGTCGCCGAGCACACCGTCGCCGACCACGAGCACGGTGCGGCGTGCGGTCACGACGCCGTCGACCACGACGGTCACGTCGACTACCTCCACGACGGCCACCAGCACGCCGCGCACGGCGAACACTACGACGAGCACTGAGCACTCGTCGTCACACGACGCACGAGGGGGTCGGCTTTCGAGTCGGCTCCCTCGTGCTGTTGACGGGCTGGCGTTCGGTCGGTCACCCATCAGGCGTTGTTCTTCGGTGGCCGTTACGCTCGCTGCATGGAACCGGACTGGATCGAACATCGGCGCTCGGAGGACCGAGAGCGGCTGGGGTGGATGAAGCCTGTCGGTGAGGGGTTCGTCGTCATCGATCTCCTGGGGCGTCAGCGAACCGAGGCGCTGGATTGGTTCCATGCCGAGGAGGCGCTCGACGAGATCGGCATGAGCTATCTCGCCGACCCGCACGAGCTTCGTCTGGAGGACGGCTCCTGGTTGCGGGTTCGGATCGCAGAGGTCTCGACCGCCGGGGTCCGCGTGAAGAAGGACGATTGGGGCGACATGACCGCCACGCAGCTGTACTACGAGGTGTCCTTCCCCGTGACCGAGGACCAGCTGCGACCGGTGCCTCGCTGAGCGGCGCGGTGGCCCGCCCGCTCCGGGCCACCACGGCCGGATGTCGGGATCGCCGTCAGCGGGGCGTGGAGCAGTGTTGTCAGTCGGACACGCGTCGGCGGGAGCAGAGGTGCCGTTGGCCGAACTGTCGACACTCCCGCCGGTGATCGGATTCAGCTCGATGCGACCGGGTCATCATCCCGGGAACGACCGTCGGCCGACGCTGTCGGTGGCTGCTGTCCGCCACATGGAGGCGTGAATCCGTGCGCGGACGTGTCGTCGTGACCACAGGCGTGCGCTGCTCGAGCCGCTTCGCGCCCTATCACGCTTGACGATGTCGACCATCCTCGCCATCATTCAACAACGATCGACGGTAACGGACCGCCGGCACCCTTGAGAGAGACGGCCCCGATGTCCACCATGATCTTCGTCAATCTTCCCGTCAGCGACCTGCCACGGTCACGGGTGTTCTTCGAGGCACTCGGCTACTCGATCAATGAGGGGTTCAGCGACGAGAACGCCATCAGCGTGGTCATCAGCGACACGATCACGGCGATGTTGCTCACGCGGGAGTTCTTCGCGGAGTTCACGAGCAAGTCGATCATCGACGCCACCACCTCCACCGAGGTGCAGCTCGCGCTCAGCGCTGAGAGCAGAGCCGACGTCGATTCGATGTTCGAGCGGGCCATCGCGAGCGGGGCGACGCCTGCCGGCGAACAAGACCATGGCTTCATGTACTCGAAGAGCTTCGACGACCTCGACGGCCACCACTGGGACTTCGTCTGGATGGACCCGGAGGCGGCCGCCGGCGGTGCGCCGGAGATGACCGTTGAAGAGATGCGGGCGAACACGACACACAGCTGAGCGCGTCGGGGGAGGCGTCGCCGTCAGTCGCATCACCGAGCAGGGGTCTACGTCGAACTCCCGCACGGGAATTGGAGCGGATGACGGGAATCGAACCCGCGCTATCAGCTTGGGAAGCTGAAGTTCTACCATTGAACTACATCCGCGTGGCGCCGGAGCGTCCTGAGTAATCGTACATGAAGCGGCGGACCGCCGTTCGGTCCCTCCACGCGGCCGCCGTTCGGTTCGAGTGTGCGGCCCCCGTTCGGTCCCTGAGCTTGTCGAAGGGCGGGGTGTCCTCGTGTGGCCTTCGACAGGCTCAGGGACCGGGGGTGGTCGGGGGTCGGGACCGAGTCGCGGAGCGGATCAGGTTGGGTTCTGCTGGTCCCTGAGTTTGTCGAAGGGTGGGGTGTGGTTGTGTGCCCTTCGACAAGCTCAGGGACCGAAGTTCGGCTCAGGGACCGGGGTCCGGCTCAGGGGCCAGGACTGGTGAGGTCGTCGGGGTCGGGTCCGGGTGCCCAGGGGGCTCCGGGGTGGCCGCAGCTAGGCTGGTGCACCGTTCCCCGAGCGGGACGGGATCGAGGGTGTGACGTGAAGCGCAGTGCAGGTGTCGTCGTGGTCGGCCTCGCCACCGTTGCGGTCGCGGGGTTCGGGGTCGCGAGCGCGATGGTCGCCCGACGCGTCATCGGGGCCGGACGAGTGCACTACAGCGAGGTGTTGCCGACCTCGTCGCCCATGACCGTGCGGCTCGAACGGAACGCCGCCACCGCGCTGCCGGGACGATACGGGCTCGAGTTCGAGGACGGGTCGCGGCTGATCGTGGGCCCGGTGATCGGTCGCGAGACGACGGACGGGTCGGTGATGCGAGCAGTGATCACCGGTCGGGTTCCAGCCGGGGCGACCCGTGCGCGGTTCACCGGGGCGGCTGTGACACCCGCGGACCTCGGGGTGGACGAGGCGCGCGTGCCGAGGACGCCGTCAGGTGCGTGGCGATTCGAGGCGGTCGTCGACGGCGACGCTCACGACGACACCTGGGTCGTGCACACCCACGGGCTCGGGGCCTCGCCGCTCGCGACGCTCCGCTCCGTGCAGGCCGTGCGCCGGGCGGGTCTGCCGTCGCTCGTCACCTGCCTCGGGTCCGCGTTCGCCGAGCGTCGCTCCGGGGCTGACGCCACGGACGTCGACCGCGTCGTCGCGGCCATCGACGACGCCGTGGCGCTCGGTGCCCGTCGGGTCATCGTCTGCGGGTGGTCCTACGGTGCTGCCCTGAGCCTCGCGGCGGCACGCGAGCGACCAGAGGTGGTGCAGGGCGCGATCCTCATCTCGCCGATGCTCGGCCTCAGCGAGACGGTGCTTCACGCGGCCGAGGTCGCCGGCGTGCCGCGGATACTCGTGCACTCGGCGCTCGCCGTGCTCTCGGCGCCGGTGCTGGGGCGATCCGCCGGGGTGCGCGGTGCGGTTCCGGTCCGCGCGCTTTCCGCCGGGCCGGTCGACGGCCTGCCGACGCTCGCGATCCACTCGCCCGGCGACACGACGATTCCCGTGGAGCTCACGCGGGCCGTCGCTCGGCGTTCACCCTCGTTCGAGCTCGTCGAGGTCGACGCGGCACCGCACGGGTTGGAGTGGAACGTCGCGCCGGAGGCGTTCGAAGCGGCAGTGCGGGAGTGGCTCGACGCGCGCTGATCGGGTGATGCTCGGTCCCGAGCTCGTCGACGGGCGGGGTGTGCTCGTGGGCCCTCCGACAGGCTCAGGGACCGAGGTGGGGCTCAGGGGCCGGGGTGGTTGAGGCGCAGAGGCCGGGGGAGTCAGCTCGTGTAGCGGTAGCGGGCGCCGGTGTGCTCCTCGGGGAGACGGTCACCACGGCCGTGGAGCTTGTGGCGGAGGCTGCCCTCGACGTACTCCTCGGGGTAGGCGCCACGACGACGCAGCTCGGGGATGACGAACTCGACGATGTCCTCGAAGGTGCCGGGCGTGATCGCGTAGGCGAGGTTGAAGCCGTCGACGTCGGTCTCCTCCACCCATTCCTGCAGGGTGTCGGCGATCTCCGACGCACTGCCGACGATCCGCGGACCGAGCCCTCCGATCGCCCCCATGCGCGCGATGTCCTTCACCTTGAACTCGCCACCCTCCTCGTTGGCCGCCTGGTAGTTGGCGACCGCCGACTGGATGGCGTTGCTCTTCACGTTGCCGATCGGCTCCTCCGGGTCGTACTGCGACAGGTCGATGCCCATCCAGCCCGACATGAACACGAGCGCACCCTCCTGCGACGCGTACTGCAGGTAGTCCTCGTGCTTCGCCTGAGCCTTCTCGCTCGTCTCGTCGGTGATGATCGTGAGCAGCGTGTAGATCTTCGCCGAGTACCGGTCGCGACCGGCGGCCTCCAGGGCGTCGCGGATGCGGCCGACCGTCGCCTTCAAGCCCGCCTTCGTCGACGCACCGACGAAGATCGCCTCCGCGTTGCCCGCGGCGAACTGGATGCCGCGCGGCGACGCACCGGCCTGGTAGATGACCGGCGTCCGCTGCGTGGACGGCTCGGACAGGTGGATGCCGGGCACCGTGTAGTGCTTGCCGAAGTGCCCGATCTCGTGGACCTTCGTGGGGTCGGTGAACACGCCCGTCTCGCGGTCGCGCACGACGGCGTCGTCCTCCCACGAGCCCTCCCACAGCTTGTAGAGGACCTCGAGGTACTCGTCGGCGACGTCGTACCGCTCGTCGTGTTCGAGCTGGTCGTCGTGCCCCATGTTGCGCGCCGCACTCGGCAGGTATCCGGTGACGACGTTCCAGCCGACCCGCCCCTTGGTCAGGTGGTCGAGCGTCGACATGCGCCGCGCGAATGGGTACGGGTGCTCGTACGCGGTGCCGGCGGTGACGCCGAAGCCGAGGTGCTTCGTGACCGCGGCCATCGCCGACACGAGCAGGATCGGGTCGTTCACCGGCACCTGCGCGCCGTTGCGGATCGCGGCCTCGTTGCTGTCGCCGTAGACGTCGTAGGTGCCGAGGACGTCGGCGATGAAGATGCCGTCGAAGTTGCCGCGCTCGAGCAGCTGCGCCAGGTCCGTCCAGTAGGAGAGGTCCTTGTAGGTGCTCGAGCGGTCGTCGGGATGACGCCACATCCCCGATGCCTGGTGGGCGACGCAGTTCATGTCGAAGGCGTTGAATCGGATCTGTCGGGTCATACGCACGATCCTGCATCACGAGTCCCGGACGTCGCCTGGCAATCGGCCCCTCGCGTAACAGGGCGTCATCTAGGCCCCGGACATCACCTCTGCGACGTGTCCTCCGCCGCGATCGCCTCGGCGTACTCCTCGTCGCTGAGGGCGCCGACCGTCGAGTGCCGGCGTCCGTACCCGAGGTAGAGCGCCGCGCCGACGAGCATCCAGATGAGGAACACGATCCAGGTCGTCCCGCCGAGCGACACCATCAGCCCGAGGCACATGACGATGCCGAGCGCGGGGACCACCGGGAACAGCGGGACGGAGTAGCTGCGGTCGAGGTCGGGGCGCAGGCGACGCAGCAGAATGACGGAGAGGTTCACGAGGGCGAACGCGAACAGCGTGCCGATGCTCGTGGCGTCGGCGAGCTCGCCGAGGGGGATGAGGGCGGCGACCACCGCGACGACCGCTCCGACGATGACGGTCCCGGCGACGGGCGTCCCGCTGCGGCGACCGACGCGCGAGAACACCCGTGGCACCATGCCGTCCTGCGCCATCCGGTACAGGATGCGCGTCTGCCCGTAGTAGACGGTGAGCACCACGCTCGCGATCGCGATGACCGCGCCGATGGAGAAGAAGAGCGCGACGATCGGCTGTCCGGTGATCTCGGTGAGGATGCCGACGAACGCCGACTCGTCGTCCGCGAAGGCGGTCCACGGCCGGGCGCCGATCGCGGCGATGGCGACGAGGATGTAGACGGCGGTGACGATCACCATCGACAGGATGATCGCGCGCGGCAGGTCGCGACGCGGGTTCGTCGCCTCATCGCCGGCGGTCGATGCCGCATCGAACCCGATGTAGGAGAAGAACAGCCGGCTGGAGGCTGCCGCGACACCGGCGACCCCCATGGGTGCGAGCGGTTCGAAGTTGCCGAGCGAGAACGCCGAGAACGCGATGACGACGAAGACGAGCAGCACGGCGAGCTTCACGAACACCATGATCGTGTTCGCCCAGGCACTGTCCTTCGCGCCGCGGACGAGCAGGAGCATCGCGAGCAGGACGAGGGCCGCGGCCGGCAGGTTGATCAGTCCGTCGGCGACGCCGATCGGGTTCGCGAGTGCCGGCGGCAGTCCCAGGCCGAAGACCGCGAGCGCCTCGTTCACGTACTGCCCGGCACCGACGGCGACCGCGGCGACGGAGACCCCGTACTCGAGCACGAGGCACCAACCGCACACCCAGGCGACGCCCTCACCCATGGTCGCGTAGGCGTAGGAGTAGCTGGATCCGGAGACCGGCACCGAACCGGCCATCTCGGCGTAGGACAGGGCCGACAGGAGTGCCGCGAGCCCGGCGACCGCGAACGCGATCCAGACGGCGGGTCCGGCGAGCGGGACGGCGGTGCCGAGGACGACGAAGATCCCGGTGCCGAGCGTCGCGCCGACGCTGATCATCGTGAGCTGCCAGACGCCGAGCGATCGGCGGAGCGACGTCCCCGACTCGGCGGGATCCGTCCCGAGTCGGACGAGTGGCATGCGCCGGCGAAGCTGCGCGAGGAGCGGGAGTCGGCGGTTGGTCACGGGTATCCATGGTAACCGTGGGCGCGAGGATCGTCCGGCGCGCTCGCACTCACCCGGTCTCGGCGAGCTCGGGTCTCGTCTCGTGTCGTCGGCCGTCGGGTGTGGTCCAGGTGAGGATGCCGCCGGGGTGGTGCTCGAGGTTCCAGCCCGGCAGGTGTTTCAGTCGGTGATGATGTCGGCAGAGACAGGCCAGGTTGTCGACCGCTGTCGTGCCGCCGTCCTGCCAGGCGATCGAGTGGTCGAGGTCGCAGTTCCTGGCGGCTCGTCCGCAGCCCGGAGCCCGACACGTGGTGTCTCGCAGGCGGACGGCACGCGCCAGGTCGGCCGGGACCCGGTACTGCTCGCGTCCGACGGACACGACGGCTCCCGTTTCCGGTTGGGTGAGGATGCGGGTCATCGAGGGCGCGGTGACCGCGAGTCGGGCGGCGGTGTCGGGGTCGATCGGGCCGTAGCCGTCGAGCACGCCGGGTTCGTCGGTGACGCCGAGGGTGGACAGCGCCGGGACGGTCATCTGGACGGTGGCCCGGATGCGGGCCTCGATGCCGACGGGCTCGGCGAGCAGGGGGTCGGCCCCGGCGGCGACCGCCTCCTCCGCGATCCTGGCGGCGTCGTCGAGCGGTGCGGAACCGGGGAGCCACGTGAACGTCCCGGTCGTCTCCGGGTCGACCGGGATGGGACCTGTGTCGTCGCTCACCGTGCCGGCGACGGCGAGCGACGCGAGGGTGTCGGCGCGCAGCTGTGCGAGCGTGCGGGTGTCGCCGGCGATCCGCGCCGGGACCGCGACGGCGTCGAGGCGGTTCCTGATCGCGTGCGCCAACGGGGCCGTGGTGAACAGGTGCAGCCAGGCCATGCCGTCGGCCGCAGCCTCGAGCTCGACGCGGCGGTCGGTGATCGAGCGCGTGCGTCGGGCGGTGATCGATTCGGGATGCAGCCGTTCCCGAACGACCCTGGCGCGCTGCCGGAGGCGTGCTGTCGTCGATCGGAGAGCGACGGGCAGCACCTGCTCCAGGAACACCGCGCGACCCTCCACCGGGACGTCGCGCAGCTGGTCGGTGATCGCGCGGGCGTGACCGCCGCTGATGGAACCGTGCGCGAGGGCCTCGAGCACGGCGGGTGCGTGGTGGACGAGCGCCTCGGCGTCGCCGACCCGCGCCTGGAGCGTCGGCTCGGACATCCTCGTGGCGATCGCGAGCGACGCGCACATCGACCGCCTCGCGAGATCGCGGGCGTCGGTCGAGGTGGTGCTCGTGGAGACGAGCGCAGACGCGGTGGCGTCGGCGGAGGAGAAGGCCTCGGCCAGCAGCTGCGCCTCCTCGGCGTCGAGTGCCGCGCGGCGCCTGGAGAGATCGACGAAGCGGTCGGTGAACGACGCCATCCGAGCAGCGAAGGCATCGCTCGGATGCTCCGGGTGCCCCTCGCGCTCACGCGCCTCGGGGCCGTGGATCATGGCGGTCTCGGTCATGACCCCAGTCCACCATGGACCACTGACATTCGAGATGGTCACGAGCGACCCGGCCGTGAGGACGAGTCCGCGGCCTCGCACAGGCGACCGCGGAACGCCAGGGCGAGACCGCGGTCACCGGTGGCTCGTACGATGAGCGGGTGGGTATGCGTTCGCTGCTGAGTCAGCTGGCCGGGGGAGTCCGAGGAGCGGCGCCGGAGGGTGTCGACGAGCAGGCGGTCGTCCGCCTCAACGCCGAACGGCCCGTGCGCGAGGTGCTCGAATTGGCCGGCCGGATCGGTGAGTCGATGCTCGCGCTCGGGGCCGCAGCGGCCGAGGTCACCGACGCCATCCGTCGGGTCTGCCGCGCGTTCGACCTCGAATGCCAGGTCGACCTCACCTTCACCTCCATCCTCATCGCGCACGACGGGTCCGAGCGGTCACCTGGGGTCACGGTGCTGCGCGTCGTGCGTTCGCCCGCAGCCGACTTCGACCGGCTCGCGAAGGTCGTCGTGGTCGCCGAAGGGATCACCCGTCGCTCCGAGCCGATCATGACCGTCACCGACGTCGCCCGCGACGAGGAGGCGGAGGTGCTCGACGAACTGCACGCCCGCCTCGGCACCGCCCATCGCGACCTCGACCGCATCCTCACCGCCCGTCGCACCTACCGTCGCGGCTTCATCACCGTGCTGCTGTCGACCATGGCCGCGGCCGTCGCCGTCCTCCTCGGCGGCGGCGTGGTCTCGATGCTGCTCGCCGCAGCCACCACGGCACTCATCGACAGCGCGTTCCGGGCCCTGAACGTCTGGAAGCTGCCCGTCTTCTTCCTCCAACTCACCGGAGCGGCCATCGCCACGACGGTCGCCGTCCTCATCTCCATCCTCAGCCCCTACGTCCCGGCGGACCTCTCCGCGCTGCCCCCAGCCCTCATCGTGGCGTCCGGCATCGTCGTCCTCCTCGCCGGCGCTTCACTCGTCGGGGCGGCCGACGACGCGATCAACGGGTTCCCGGTCACCGCAAGCGGACGCCTCGTCGAGGTGATGCTCCTCACCATCGGGATCGTCGTCGGTATCGGTGGGGTGCTCGACCTCGCCCGACGACTCGGCATCTCGCTCGTCCTCTTCGACCTCCCCGTGAGCCCCTGGCCGGTCGCCGTGCAGATCGTCGGAGCGGCCGTCGCCTCGGCAGCCTGGGCGATGGCCTCGTACGCGGCCCTCCGCGCGGCGTTCTTCGCGGGCGTGACCGGTGCCATCGCGTTCTCGGTGTTCGTGTTCGTCTCCGGCAGCGGCGTCGCCCCGGCGGCGGCCAGTGCGCTCGCCGCACTCGTGATCGGGTTCGCTGCGGAGGCGCTCGGCCCGCGGCTGCGGATCCCGGCGATCATCCTGACGATCTGCGGGATCGTCCCACTGCTGCCCGGGCTCGCGATCTACCGCGGCATGCTCGCCCTCGTGAACGGTGAGCAGGGTTCGGAGGGCTTCGAGCAGCTCCTGCAGGCGGGGCTCACCGGCCTCGCGCTCGCCGCGGGCGTCACCTTCGGCGAGATCCTCGCGCGCCGCTCGGGTGTCTCCGGCCGCGTGCTGTTGCCCGGGTACATCCGGCGCTCCAAGCGCCACCCGCGCTGAGCGGGGCGGTGTTGCTCAGGGACCGGTTGACGCGGCTCAGGGACCGGGGTTCGGCTCAGGGACCGGTCGGCGAGGCCGTCCGCTGCCGGGCCTGGGGCTTCGCCGCGGACGTCAGGAACGACGCCAGGACGACGACGGCGAGCACGACGATCATCGCGCCGCGCAGACCGAAGTGCTCCCCGAGGAACCCGAGCAGCGGCGGCCCGACGAGGAACGCGACATAGCCGGCCGAGGCAACCGCCCCGACGGTCGTCGTCGGATCGTCGCTCTCACCCGCCGCCGAGAGGGTCACCGGGAAGCCGAGCGCCGCACCGAGCCCCCACAGCAGGACCGCGAGCCCCGCGACGAGCACACTGTCGGAGAAGACGACGAGCGCGATCCCGACCGCCGATACGAGAGCGCTCACCCGCAGCACGTTGGCCTTGCCGAAGCGGGCGAGGAGCGGTTCACCGGCGAAACGACCGATCGTCATGGCGAGCGCGAACCCGGCGAAGACGATCGAACCGACGGCCGCCGTGGTTCCGTGTCCGTCGACCATGATCAGCGGCAACCAGTCGCCGGCGGCGCCCTCCGCCAGCGCGAGGGCGAGCACGATGAGTCCGAGGAAGATCACGCGCTGCTGCCGCCAGACCGCGAGCTGCGCGCGGATCCCGGGGGAGCCGACACCCGTGTCCGCCTGTCGTCCGGTCTCGGCCGGGATCTTCGGGATCGCCCAGAGCAGCGCCGCCAGCGCGACGGCCGCGACGATCAGCAGATGGATCGTCACCGGGAAGGCGATCGCCGTGAGCGCGATGCCGGCCACCGAGCCGATGACGGAGCCGAGGCTGTAGCAGCCGTGGAGCACGGGCAGGATGGACCGCCCCGACAGCTGCTCGATCATCGCCCCCTCGATGTTGATCGCGATCTCGGCGAGGCCGAAGCCCAGGCCGATGCCGATCAGACCGATGAAGACGCCGACGCCCTGCCCGGCACCCGCCATGAGGGCGAGCAGTGCGAGCCCGATGACGAACGCGGCCCCGCCGATGACGATCGGGCGACGCGCACCGAACCGACGGACGAGGGCCGCAGAGGACAGGATGCCCGTCATCGACCCGACGGAGATCCCGAAGAGGATGAGTCCCATCTCGGCGGTGCTCGCGTGCACGAGGTCGCGGACCGCGGGCGTGCGGACGATGAACGACGACAGGCCCACCCCGACGGTGAGCATGAAGACGAAGATCGCCCCGCGCCGCCGCCGAAGAGGGGCGGACAGCGCGGGGCGGGGGTTCGCCTGACCGGCGCGAGCACTCATGCTCCGAGCCTAGAGGCGGTGGGAGTGCTGGCTGGCAGGTATCAGAGGATCAGCCCGAGGGGTTCTCGACGGGATCGCCTTCGGCGTCGGTCCCCGTCTCGGGATCGACCTCCTCGGGCTTCGTCACGGCCTGCTCGATGTCGTCGTCGTGTGCGCGCTGCGCGTCCGACTCGGGTCCGTTATTCGACATCGCCACGCCATCCCTGACCGGTCTGACCTTCGGTCTCGACGAGCTGCTTGAAGTTGCCGAGGTCCTTCTTCACCGCATGTCCGGCCACACCGACGGCGGAACCGAGGTGCTCGAGGAGGCCCTTGGGCTCCCAGTCCAGCTGCACGGTGACGCGCGTCTTGGAGTCCTCCAGGCGGTGGAAGGTGACGACGCCGGCGTGGTCCGCCTCGCCGCCCGTGCTGTTCCAGGCGACGCGTTCGTCCGGGTGCTGCTCGGTGATCTCCGCTTCGAAGGTGCGGGTCTGGCCGGCGACGCTCACCGTCCACTCGGTGAGGGTGTCGGTGACCTGCGTGATCGACTCGACCTCGTCGAGGAACTTCGGGAAGTCCTCGAAGCGGGTCCACTGGTTGTAGGCGACGGAGACGGGAACGTCCACGTCGATGGTTTCGATGATCTGCGTCATGGGCGCCATCCTCTCTGGTGCTGCGGTACCTGCACGGGTCTCGTCCGGAAAACCCGGACGCGACTGCGACGGTACGCGTGCAAGCTGCGATTCCGGGGGCATGGCCACAGGCGCTGCAACCTGTTACCCTGCCCGTCGCGACGCGTGCCCTCGCTCAGAGTTGGAAGCGGTACCCCATACCGGCCTCGGTGAGCAGATGGCGGGGGGTGGCCGGCTCCGGCTCGAGCTTCTTCCGCAGCTGCGCGATGTAGAGGCGCAGGTAGCCGGTGTCGGTCACGTGCGTCGGACCCCAGATCTCCGTGAGCAGCATCTGTCGGGTCACGAGCTTGCCGGCGTTCCGGATGAGCAGCTCGAGCACCTGCCACTCCGTAGGCGTCAGGCGGACGGTGACCGGGGACGCGCCAGGAGTCTGCCTGGTGACCTGCTTCGCGGCGAGGTCGACCACGATGTCGCCGAACCGCACGGTGGGTTCCGCCTCGGCACCGGGGACCCGTCGGGTGAGCGCGCGGACCCTGGCGAGCAGTTCGTCGATCGCGAACGGCTTCGTCACATAGTCGTCGGCTCCGGCGTCGAGCGCCTCGACCTTGTCCGTCGAGCCGGCACGACCGGACACCACGAGGATCGGCGCGTCGGTCCAGCCGCGGAGGCCCTCGATCACCTGCCGCCCGTCGAGCCCGGGCATGCCGAGGTCGAGCAGGTACAGGTCGGGGCGGTGCGTCGTCGCCGCGTTGAGCGCAGCGGTGCCGTCCTCGGCCGTGATGATCTCGTAGCCGCGGGCGGTGAGCGTGATGCGCAGGGCCCGGAGGATCTGCGGGTCGTCGTCGGCGATGAGGATCTTCATCGAGCGCTCCCCTCCTGGTCACGTGCCGCCGGCAGCGACACCACCATGGTGAGACCCCCACCCGGCGTGTCCTCCGGTTCGAGTGTGCCACCCATCCCCTCGACGAAGCCCTTCGACAGCGCGAGTCCCAGGCCGAGACCGGTGAGGTTGTCGGTGTCGCCGAGCCGCTGGAACGGGACGAACACGTCCTCCCGCCGGTCGGGTGCGATACCCGGGCCGTGATCCACGATGCGGATCTCGACGGCGTCGCGGAACCCGCTCGTCGCGATCCGGACGGGGGTGTCGTCGGGACTGAAACGCTGCGCGTTCGTCAGGAGGTTCACGATGACCCGCTGGAGGAGGCCGGCGTCCGCGAGGACGGGTGGCAGCTCGGGTGCGAGATCGAGCTCGGCGTCGTGCGGGCCGATGCCGAGCTCGTCGAAGGCCGGCAGGATCGCGTCCTCGACGTCGATCGGTGCGACGGTCACGGCGAGGACACCGGCCTGGAGGCGACTGACGTCGAGCAGGTTGGTGACGAGGGCCGCGAGCGTGCGCAGGCTGTCGTCCGCGGTTTCGAGGAGGTCGCGGCGGTCCGCCGTGGTGAGTTCGACGTCGGTCGCGCGCAGTCCGGTGACGGCGGCGGTCGCGGCGGCGAGGGGGCGCCGGAGGTCGTGACTGACCGCCGAGAGCAGCGCGCTCCGCACCCGGTCGGTCGCGGCCAGCGGGCCGACCTCCTGGGCGGTGGCGCGCAGATCGGTGTGCTCGAGCGAGGCGTCGAGCTGCGCCGCGATGACGGCGAGTAGGCGGCGGTCGGAGGCGGCGAGCACCCCACCGTGCAGTTCGAGCACCGCGCGGGTGCCGATCGGGACGCTCGTGAAGTCGCCTCCGCGGGTCGGTTCGCCGTCGACCGCGAGGACCTGCTCACCCGCGACGAGGCGCACCCCGGCGAGCGAGAAGGACTCACGGGTCCGGCTGACGAGTGCCTGCAGGGCACCCTCGCCGCGGAGCACGCTGCCCGCGACCGTCGCGAGCAGCTCGGACTCCGCGGCCGCGCGCCTGGCCGTGCGAGCCCGCCGGGCCGAGAGGTCGACGACCCCGCTCACGATCACCGCGATGACGACGTAGAGCACGAGCGCCACGAGGTGCGCCGGGTCGTCGATGGTCACGGTGTAGAGCGGTTGGACGAAGACGAAGTCGAGCGTGACCCCGGACAGGACGGCCGCGAACACCGCCGGCCAGAACCCGCCGACGAGCGCGACGAGCACGACGAGCAGCTGGTAGGACAGCACCTCGCTCGTGATCGACTCCTCGGTGCGGGCGAGGTGGAGGAGCCAGGTGACGAGCGGCCCGCCGATGAGCGCGAGCGCGAAGCCCGCGATGTGGCGCCGTGCGCTCAGAGCGCCGCCGAGCTTCGGCAGCCGGAACCGGCCGCCCGCCGCCTCGTGGTTGACGATGTGGACGTCGATGTTGCCCGACTCGCGGATGACCGTGTTGCCGATGCCGGGCCCCGTCACGGCGGCGGACAGGCGACTGCGCCGGCTGACGCCGATGACGAGCTGCGTCGCGTTCGCCGCCTTCGCGAAGTCCACGAGCGCACGAGGCACGTCGTCGCCGACGACCTGGTGGAAGGTGCCGCCGAGGGTGTCGACGAGCGCTCGCTGCTGCGCGAGTGCGCCGGGGTTCGCGGTGCGGAGGCCGTCCTGCGTCGTCACATGCACCGCGATGAGCTCACCACCGGAGGAGCGGGCTGCGATCCGGGCGCCGCGCCGGAGCAGGGTCTCGCCCTCCGGTCCGCCGGTGAGGGCCACGACGACCCGCTCACGCGCCTCCCAGGTGCTGTCGATGCCGTGTTCGGCGCGGTAGTCGCGGAGGGCGGAATCGACCTCGTCGGCCAGCCACAGCAGCGCCAGCTCGCGCAGTGCCGTGAGGTTGCCGAGACGGAAGTAGTTGGACAGGGCGGCGTCGATCCGCTCGGCCGGGTAGACCCGGCCGCCGGCGAGGCGGTCGCGGAGGGCCTGTGGAGCGAGGTCGATGAGTTCGATCTGGTCGGCCGCCCGGAGCACGGCGTCGGGGATCGTCTCCCGCTGCGGCACCCCGGTGATCTGCCGGACGACGTCGTTGAGCGACTCGATGTGCTGGATGTTCACCGTCGAGAGCACGGAGACACCGGCGGCGAGCAGGGCCTCGACGTCCTGCCAGCGCTTGTCGTTCGTGGAGCCGGGGGCGTTCGTGTGGGCCAGTTCGTCGACGAGCGCGAGTCCGGGGCGGCGCGCGAGGACGGCCTCGAGGTCCATCTCGTCGAGCGTCACGCCCCGGTGCTCGACGCCCCGACGCGGCAAGGTCTCGAGCCCCTCCGTCAGGGCGGCGGTCGCGGCCCGGCCGTGGGTCTCGACGACCGCGACGACCACGTCGACGCCCTCCGCGGCGAGACGGTGACCCTCCTCGAGCATCGCGTACGTCTTGCCGACGCCGGGGGCCGCGCCGAGGAGCACCCGGAGTCGTCCGCGCTGCATGGGTTATCCGTTCAGTCGGGCCACGGCGAGGTTGAGCTGCAGGACGTTGACCGTGGACTCCCCAAGGTAGCCGAGGTCGGGGCCCTGCGTCAGGCGCTCGACGAGGGCACGGACCTCACCCTCGTCGAGGCCGCGCTCGGCGGCGACGCGGGGCACCTGCAGCAGTGCGTAGGCCGGGCTGATGTGCGGGTCGAGGCCGGACGCGGAGGCCGTCAGCGCGTCGGCGGGGATGCTCGACGGATCGACGTCCTCGAAGGCGGCGATGGCCGCGCGGCGCTCCTCGATCGATGCGACGAGGTCGGTGTTCTCCGGCCCGAGGTTGCTGCCGCTCGACGCGCCACCGTCGTAGCCGTCGCCGGCCGCCGACGGACGCGACTGGAACCATTGCGGCAGCGGCTTGCCGTCGGGGTCGGTGAACGACTGCCCGATGAGCGCCGAGCCGACCGTCTCGCCACCCTCGGTGACGGCGGATCCGTTCGCCTGCCAGGACATCGTCGCCTGCCCGATGCCGGTGACGATGAGGGGGTAGCCGACGCCGAGGACGACGGTGAGGGCGAGCATGGCCCTGATGGCGACCCAGTACTGGGCGATGCCGCTGCGGGAGGCACTCATGATGATCTGTCTGCTTTCGTGTGCTGGGTGGGGCTAGAAGCCGGGGATCAGGGTGACGACGAGGTCGATGAGCTTGATGCCGATGAACGGCGCGATCACGCCACCGAGCCCGTAGATCAAGAGGTTCCGGCTGAGGACCTTCGAGGCGCTGAGCGGTCGGTACTTCACGCCGCGGAGGGCCAGCGGGATCAGGATCACGATGATGATCGCGTTGAAGATGATCGCCGAGAGGATCGCCGACGCGGGGGAGTGCAGCTGCATGATGTTGAGCAGTGCGAGCCCCGGGAACACTCCGGCGAACATGGCGGGGATGATGGCGAAGTACTTGGCGACGTCGTTCGCGATCGAGAACGTCGTGAGAGCGCCTCGGGTGATGAGCAGCTGCTTGCCGATCCGGACGATGTCGATGAGCTTCGTCGGGTCGGAGTCGAGGTCGACCATGTTGCCGGCCTCCTTCGCAGCGGAGGTGCCCGTGTTCATCGCGACACCGACGTCGGCCTGCGCGAGCGCCGGAGCGTCGTTCGTGCCGTCACCGGTCATCGCGACGAGGTTGCCGCCCTCCTGTTCCTTGCGGATCAGCTCGAGCTTCTGCTCGGGCGTCGCCTCGGCCAGGAAGTCGTCGATTCCGGCCTCGGCGGCGATCGCCTTGGCGGTGAGGGGGTTGTCACCCGTGATCATGACCGTGCGGATGCCCATGGCGCGCAGTTCGGCGAACCGCTCCGCGATGCCGGCCTTCACGACGTCCTTCAGGCGGACGACGCCGAGCACCCGCGCGGTGCCGGTGGTGTCGGTCTGTGCGACGACGAGCGGGGTGCCGCCGCCGGCGGACACCGCCTCGACGTGCTCCTGGAGCTCGGCGCGGGTCGCCTCGGCGAGGGATCCGAACGACTCCACCCAGGCCAGTACGGCTGAGCCGGCACCCTTGCGGATCTGCACGCCGTCCGGTTGGTCGAGGCCGCTCATGCGGGTCTGCGCGGTGAACGGGACGATCTCGCCAGCCCCGGACCCGTCCAGGTGGATGCCGCGCTCGGCCGCAAGGTCGACGATCGACTTGCCCTCGGGCGTCGGGTCGCTGAGCGAGGACCGGGCGGCGGCCTGCGCGAGCTCCTCCGGCGTGACGCCGCGGAGGGCGATGAACTCGACCGCCTGCCGGTTGCCGTAGGTGATGGTGCCGGTCTTGTCGAGCAGCAGGGTCGTGACGTCGCCGGCGGCCTCGACCGCACGGCCGGACATCGCGAGCACGTTGCGCTGCACGAGTCGGTCCATACCGGCGATGCCGATGGCCGAGAGCAGGGCGCCGATGGTCGTCGGGATGAGGCAGACGAGCAGGGCGATGAGGACCGGGACGCTGACGGGAGCCGCCGCATAGGAGGCGATCGGGTTGAGCGTGAGCGCGACGACCACGAACACGATCGACAGGCTCGCGAGCAGGATGTTGAGCGCGATCTCGTTCGGCGTCTTCTGCCGCGCCGCGCCCTCGACGAGGCCGATCATGCGGTCGACGAAGGTCTCGCCGGGCTTCGAGGTGATGCGGACGACGATGCGGTCGGACAGCACGCGGGTTCCGCCCGTGACGGCACTGCGGTCGCCGCCGGACTCGCGGACGACCGGGGCCGACTCGCCCGTGATCGCCGATTCGTCGACCGAGGCGATGCCCCAGACGATGTCGCCGTCGCCCGGGACGAGCTCGCCGGCGGTCACCACGACGACGTCGCCGAGGGTGAGGTCCGCCGAGGAGACCTGGCCGATGGCGGCGTGCTCCGCGGACGGATCAGCCGAGGCGTCGTAGGCCGTGACCTGGTTCGCCATGGTCGAGGTGCGCGTCTTGCGGAGGCTGTCGGCCTGCGCCTTGCCGCGACCCTCGGCCACGGACTCCGCGAGGTTCGCGAAGACGACCGTGAGCCACAGCCAGATCGCGATGCCCCAGGTGAACGACGCCGGCACGGCCGAGCCGCCGGATTCCTGCGCCCCACCGAGGAACGGTTCGGCGATCGCGAGGACGGTCGTCAGTGCCGCGCCGACCTCGACGATGAACATGACCGGGTTCTTCACCATGAGCCGCGGGTCGAGTTTGCGGAAGGCGCCCGGGGTCGCGGCGAGCAGCTGTGCCGGACCGAAGGCGGCCTTCGCGGGCTCGTGGTGGTGGTCCTGCTCCTGCTCGGGTTCCGCCGGGGCGGGAAGCGTGTGCGTGGTGGACATGGTTATGACAGCCCTTCCGCCAGGGGGCCTGGCGCGAGTACGGGGAAGGAGGTGGGTGCGGTGATGATCACGGCGTGTGCGTCGTGGACGTGGCTCATGACAGCCCTTCCGCCAGGGGACCCAGCGCGAGTACGGGGAAGTACGTGAGTGCGGTGATGATCACGGCGACACCGGTGAGGAGGCCGACGAACTGCGGCCGGTTGGTCGGGAGCGTTCCGGCGGTCGACGGCACCCTGTCCTGCGCGGCCAGCGAACCGGCGAGCGCGAGGACGAGCACGATCGGGACGAAGCGGCCGAGGAGCATCGCGACGCCGAGCGCCGTGTTGAACCACGGGGTGTTCGCCGTGAGACCGGCGAACGCGGAACCGTTGTTGTTCGACGCGGAGGTGAAGGCGTAGAGGACCTCGGACAGGCCGTGGAGGCCCGGGTTCCAGATCGACGTCGTCTCCACATCCGAACGGACGCCGGGGATCGCGAAGCTCAGTGCGGTGCCGGCGAGCACGAGGGTCGGCGTCACGAGGATGTACAGGCTCGCGAGCTTGATCTCCCGTGGGCCGATCTTCTTGCCGAGGTACTCCGGGGTCCGGCCGACGAGCAGCCCACCGATGAACACGGCGATGACGGCGAGCACGAGCATGCCGTACAGGCCTGAGCCGACGCCGCCGGGGGCGATCTCGCCGAGCATCATGTTGATCATCGGCATCATGCCGCCGAGGGCCGTGTAGGAGTCGTGCATCGAGTTGACGGCACCCGTCGAGGTGAGCGTCGAGGTCGAGCCGAACAGCGTCGAGGCGAAGACGCCGAAACGCTGCTCCTTGCCCTCCATCGCGCCGCCGGCGGCCATCGGTGCCGCTCCGAGGCCGCGGGCTTCGAGCGCCGTGAGGATCGAGAACGAGGCGAGGAAGATGACGCCCATGACCGCGAGGATCGTGTAGCCCTGCTTGTGGTCGCCCACCATGCGGCCGAAGGTGCGCGGCAGGGAGAACGGGATCGCGAGCATGAGGATGTTCTGGACGAGGCTCGTCCACGCGGTCGGGTTCTCGAAGGGGTGCGCGGAGTTCGCGTTGAAGAACCCGCCGCCGTTCGTGCCGAGGAGCTTGATGGCCTCCTGGGAGGCGACCGGTCCGCCGGGGATGGTCTGCGTCGCGCCCGTGATGGTCGTGACGTCGGTGAAGCCGTTGAGGTTCTGGATGGTCCCGCCCGCGATCAGCACGACCGCCATGACGACGGAGAGCGGCAGCAGCACGCGGAGGGTGCCACGGGTGAGGTCGACCCAGAAGTTGCCGATGGTGCCGCTGCGGCGACTCGCGAACCCGCGGACGAGGGCGATCGCGACGGCGATGCCGACGGCGGCGGAGACGAAGTTCTGCACCGCGAGGCCCGTGAGCTGCACGGTGTAGCCCATCGTGACTTCGGGGGAGTACGACTGCCAGTTGGTGTTCGTGACGAAGGACACGGCCGTGTTGAACGACAGGCCCTCGGGGACGGCCGGGAGGCCGAGCGCGAAGGGCAGGACGGCCTGGGCGCGCTGGAGGGCGTAGATGAGGAGGACGCCGACGAGCGAGAAGGCGAGCACCCCGCGGAGGTAGGCCTGCCAGGTCTGCTCGGAGCGGGCGTCGACGCCGATCACGCGGTAGAAGCCGCGCTCGACGGAGAAGTCCTTGCCGGAGGTGTACACCCGGGCGAGGTACTCACCGAGTGGACGGTAGAGGAGCACGAGGACCAGGACGAGGGTCGAGACCTGCAGGATCGCGAAGAGGGTCTGCATCAGAACCTCTCGGGTTTCACGAGCGCGTACACGAGGTACACGACGGCGGCGACGGCCAGGACGGCGGCGAGGAGTTCGAAGACGATCACAGTCTCTCCACTCCCCGGGCGACGAGGCCGACCAGAGCGAACACGGCGATGACGCCGAGCACGTAGACGAGGTCGAGCAAGAGGACTCCAGTGGGTGCGTGGTGCGGGTGCGTGGTGCTGCGTCCCGTTCGGGACAGCTCAGAGCCAACACCCGTCAGCGACTTCCGACGGCGGTCCTCACGGTTTCCATACGCCTTCCGCGTGGATCCTCACGACCTCCCTACGGGGTGTGGTGCGCACGCCAGACCTCCCCGCAAGACGCTCCAGCTCTCGCAGCAAACTAGCCTCCACCCAATGACCCGATGGACGCTTGGTTTGTGAGAGGCGAACTACGCCTCCAGCGTGCACTTTCGATCGAAAGGGCATCTCTGCTGAGAGTCGCGGTGATGATCCGTTCGTTGCGCGGGGCCCCTGGGGAAGCACTCTCGTTCGTCTCGGCAGCGGTTCCTTGAGATTGCTCAACGCCTACAGATCAACGTTCAAGTTGGGCCGCATCAGGTTTATGAGGCATTGAATGCAACTGTCGCAGCGACCAGCACGCTGTCGCACGCCGTGCGAGGATCCGCCTAGACAGCGTTTGGCAAAACGGCGCTGGCCAAATTCTGGTCGACAAGCGACTGCCCTCGATGCCACACTGTAACGAATAACAGGCGTTCGAGAACTATATGGAGTGCTACTTGAAATTTTATGTCGGCGATGGGCTGCCAGTGGCGCCTGATGAGGGCACGTTCTGGTTGCAGCCGGCTGAATGGAATGACTGGTGGCGGTTCCGTACACTGTATTCGTTGTATTACTTCGATTCTTCGCATCTACCGTTTAGGCTTGGCTCGCTTAAAATTCTTGACAGTGAGCACGCTTACGTTGCAGATAACACCGAGACCTGGCAAACGCCCCTTCCCGAAGTCTTTGAATCGCTGTCGAAAAACTTGTTCTCGGTAGGTCAAGATACCGACTTGTATGTCAATTTGCACGACCAGTTTGGGCTGGAGCGGGCTACTGAAATCCTGTCGCGCCTGCGAGACATGGTCGTCCACCAGGATGAGTTCGAACAGGTCCGTCAAGATCCCCGTATCGTCAAGTCGCTAATGAGAAGCGTGACGGCTTATGCGGTTCGCCGTCAGTACCCGCGGCTCCTCCAGCTCGGAGACGTAAAAGCGTCGTTCGACTTCTCGTTCGTCCGCGAATCTGTCAATCAAATTGCTCCACCACTGAAGCTCGAGTTCGAGGTGATCGGGGACTCTGGGCCCCCAACCAACGTCCATGTCCTCATCGGTCGAAACGGCGCAGGTAAGACAAGTACGCTACTCTCGCTTGGGCGATACGTTCTGGGAACGTCGAGGCCCGAGGATAATGATGGCCATGTCCCGAAGGAAGGCCCCCCGCTTGAAGCAGCTAACCTTGTCTACGTAGGTTTCAGTGCATTCGATAATCCCTCATTGCCGGTCGCAGATGATCGGGAAAGTTACGATATTCCTTACGCCTATCTGGGTCTTCAGCGCCGGGGCGAGAACGGCGATATAGTAACGCAGACCCCGAAGGACTTGGCAGTCAGCTTTGCAGATAGTGCCTGGCTCGTCGCCAGTTCCAAGTCGCACGAAACTTGGGTGAGAGCGCTAGTCAATCTAGAATCGGATCCGATATTCTCTGCTGCGGAGGTCCGGGATCTCGCGGTTAGCTATAGTGAGTTGTCCACGGAGAAACAATTCCGCGATTCGGCCATGGCGGTCTACGAAAAATTAAGCTCGGGTCATAAGATTGTGCTCCTCACTGTGACACGACTCGTCGAAACGGTCACCGAGCAGACGCTAGTTCTAATGGATGAACCAGAGGGTCATTTGCACCCGCCTCTGCTTGCGGCATTCACGCGGACGCTTTCGGATTTGATGCGCAGTAAGAGCGGAATTGCCGTGGTTGCAACGCACTCGCCCGTAGTTCTTCAGGAGGTGCCCCGCAAGTGCGCGTGGAGGATACGCCGCACAGGCAATTATGTGCAGGGGCGCCGTCCGGTCTTGGAGACGTTTGGAGAGAACGTGAGCACTCTCACCAGTAGTGTCTTTGGATTGGAGGTTTCCGATTCCGGGTTCCATAAGATGATTATTGACGCAGCGAAGAGACATGAATCCTACGAAGCAGTCGTGAACTATTTCGGGGGAGAATTGGGTTTTGAGGCTCGAAGTATTCTGCTCAATTGGTATGATGAGCGGCGCACTGAATGAGGTTCCTGAACCCACCACTGTTTGGGGTGCAGTCGGTAGTAGCGGTTATGGAGGAGTCGCCAGAGGTGCTGCTTGTCGTCGCTAATGCTGCTGCACTAGGTATCGCAGAAGCTGCCTACAAGGCACGGGGCCATGCAGAAGAACTTTACCTCTCCCCGCGCGATCTCAGCAGCATTGGTGCCGCAGAGCATGATGCTATCAAGTGGACCTACTCCAATCGATTTGTTCCCAAGACTAAGAATGCTCGTATGTACTACGAGGTGTTGAGGGAGTTGGTCGACGACTTCGATTGCCCATATTGCCTTCGGCGCGAGGTCGATGAGCTCGATCACTATTTGCCTAAGTCGAAGTTTAAGTACTTGGCAGTGGTGCCGCTGAACCTTGTGCCGATTTGTAGTAAATGTAACAAGAAGAAGAAGGCGTTCGTTGCAAGCACGGCCGATGAGCAACCGCTCCATCCGTACTTCGACGACCTTGGCGGGTTTGATTGGCTCGTGGCCGTTCTGAGCGAAACGAGTGGTGCGCTGACGTACGAGGTTGCACCTCCAGCTCGTTGGAGCCCAACTCTCGCTGCCCGGGTGTGCGCGCATTTTGGCCGCCACGATCTTGGGCCGCTCTACTCCAAACAAGCCTCTCGATTTCTCGGCGGTTTGCGTCTCTCGCTGACAAGACGGTTCGACGTCGGTGGTGCAGTGGCAGTGAGGAAGTCTCTCGTAGACCTGGAACGCTCGTGGCTAACTGAAGGGTCTGAGCCCTGGAACGTAGCCGCACTTCGGGCGTGGAGCGCGAGCGATTGGTTCTGTGCCGGCGGTTTTGGGCGGCTGGTACTGGCTGCAGACGATCTGCATTCTGCAAGCGAGGCAATTGCCTGACGTCGTCGCGTAGTTGCTCACGTTCGTCGGACCTCGCTACGTCGGTCAGGATTCCGTCTACTTGTCTCGCTGACATTCGCACCTCAGAACC